>CAYXTZ010000035.1:0-12324 GCA_964468535.1 uncultured Sulfurovum sp. | reverse complement strand
ATTATACAAAGGCTATAACAATGGCAAAAAGAACAATCAAAAAAGCAGTATTAGCGTATTCTGGTGGGCTTGATACGAGTATCATTCTTAAGTGGCTTCAAGATGAGTATGAATGTGAAGTCGTAACTTTTACTGCTGATTTGGGTCAGGGTGAAGAGGTAGAACCTGCACGTATTAAGGCACTTGCAATGGGTATAAAAAAAGAAAATATTTTCATCTTAGATTTAAAAGAAGAGTTTGTAAGAGACTTTGTATTTCCTATGTTTAGAGCAAACGCTATTTATGAGGGTGAGTATTTGCTTGGAACATCTATCGCGCGTCCACTTATCGCTAAAAAGCAGATAGAGATAGCACATCAAACAGGAGCTGACGCAGTAAGTCATGGAGCAACTGGAAAAGGAAATGACCAAGTACGTTTTGAGCTTGGTTACTTGGCGCTTGACCCAGACATTGCAGTCATTGCACCTTGGAGAGAGTGGGATTTAAACTCTCGTACTAAGTTGCTTGAATATGCTAAAAAACATGGTATAGACATCGATGACAAAGGCCAAGCAAAACCTTACTCTATGGATGCAAACTTACTTCACATCTCTTATGAAGGTGAACACTTAGAAAACCCATACGCAGAGCCAGAAGAAGATATGTGGTTATGGTCTGTAAGTCCTGAAAAAGCACCAGATGTACCAGAGTATATTACACTTTCTTTCATCAAGGGTGACCCTGTAGCCATCAACCGTGAAGAGATGAGTCCTGCTACTATGCTTACGAAGCTTAATGAATATGGTAACAGACATGGCATAGGACGCATAGACATCGTTGAAAATCGTATGGTTGGCATGAAGGCACGTGGATGTTATGAGACACCAGGTGGGACCATCATGCTTAAAGCACATCGTGCGATAGAGTCCATTACGCTTGACCGTGAAGAGGCACATATGAAAGATGAGCTTATGCCTAAGTATGCAAAGCTCATCTACAATGGGCTATGGTGGTCACCAGAGCGTCGTATGCTACAAGCGGCCATTGATGCGACACAAGACCAAGTACAAGGTGATGTAAAACTTAAACTTTATAAAGGAAGCGTCACTGTAGTGGGTCGTCGTTCAGACAGAACACTTTACTCAGAAGAGCACTCTACCTTTGAGGCAGATGATGTGTACAACCAAAAAGATGCAGAAGGGTTCATCAGACTTAATGCACTTCGTTTCATTATTGAGGGTAAAAAACAGCCAGAGCGTATAGCTGCATTGATAGCCAATTCAGATGAAGGTGAGGGTGATGAGGTTTGTCGTATTGAGACAGGTTCATTTACTATCTGTCAGCGAATCAAACGTTTCTTTGGCTTTGGTAAAAAAGATGATGAGACTAAAGCAGGGGAAGAGTACATTAAAAAGCAGTAATCCTACTCCAACAAGTCTTCCATCTCCTTCAGGACCCTTGAGGGAGAAAAATCTATCACAAGAGGAAAAGCCTAGGGTGGCAAAAATAGTTAGGATGGAGACTATGAAAATCACAGCAGTAAAAAGAAAGAAGAATTCTAAATAGCCTTGTTGTTCTTGAAAAGTAGGACTGACATAAGCACCTAGAAGTGTGACTGCAAAAATACTTAAAACAATAAGGGCTAGAGAACGGTACTCTTGCATTTGTTTTCCTTTAGCCTATCTCATAGAGTTTTATCAAACTCTTTACATCAGCCTTTCTACCAAGCCACTCTTGATAAAGCTCAGACATTTCTTTTGCTCCACCGTTGGCGAGTATATACTCTTTATATCCCTTTGCAGCATTTTTGTCAAATCCTGACTCTTCATTTAGACATGAAAAAAAGGCATCAGCAGAAAGTACTTCCGCCCACTTGTAAGAGTAATAGCCTGCAGCATAACCTCCTGCAAAGATATGTGCAAAACCATGTTGGAACTTGTTGTGCCTTGCTGTGGGGAGCAAAGAGGTTTTTTCTCGTATGCCATCTAGTAAGTCTTGTACTTCTTCACCTTGATAAAGTCCTTGGTGTAGGGTGAAATCAAAGAGAGAGAACTCTACTTGGCGTAAGATGCCTAAAGCTGCTTGATAGTTCTTAGTTTCTTTTATTTTAGACATAAGCTCAGTAGAGATAGGTTTTGCACTCTCATAGTGAAACCCAAAACGTTTAAGTATGGCAGCTTCATAAGCAAAATTTTCTAAAAATTGGGAAGGGAACTCTACAACATCCCATGCCACGCCGTTTATGCCAGAGACTGAACGCTCCGAGCATGTACCAAAAAGATGGTGGATAGCATGTCCCATTTCATGAAAAAGAGTTACAACATCATCATGACGTAAGAGTGATGGTGTCGTTTTTGTCGTGGGTGAAAAGTTACAGACTATGAAAGCAGAAGCAAGGTGTTTTTTACCTTCAGCGTCTACATAATGTGTTTCCCAATCATTCATCCATGCACCACCACGTTTCTCTTTACGGGCTTCAAGGTCAAAGTAGATGCGACCAGAGAGTTTATCATCATGAAAAATATCAAAAGGTTTTACGCAGTCATGCCATGTGGGAACGTCAGCTGCTTTAAATGTTACCTCAAAGAGCTCAGAGACAATGTCTAGTAAACCTTTGAGTACTTTATTTTGTTCAAAGTAAGGTTTAGACATCGTGTCATCAAAGTTAAATTTTTCTTTTTTGAGTTTTTCTGAGTAGTAGCCTACATCGTAGCCTGCCAACTCTTTTATGCCATCTGTTTTAAGGGCAAAGGCTTTAAGTTCAGAGAGTTCATTTTTTGCTTGTGGAAGTGCAGCATTTGCTAGGTCATTTAAGAAGTCTATGACATCTTCTTCTTTGCTTGCATCTCTAGTCTCTAAAGCATACTGAGCATAGCTAGTAAAGCCAAGTAATTTTGACTTTTCATTTTTAAGGGCTAAAATTTGGTCTATGACATCTGCATTTTTAGGTGCTCTTGTACTATAAGCATGTGATAGTTCTTTTCTGTATGCTCTATTTGGTCCATAGGTCATGTAAGCTAAATAGCTAGGAATCTGCAGTGTAAACTTGTAAATAGTTTTACCTTTTACCTCTTCCTTGGCAGCGTCTATATCAGACAGTGGCATACCTTCAACATCTTTTGCATTTTCAATGATGAGTTCATAGTCGTTGCTTGCATCTAGTAAATTTTGTGAGAAATTATTAGACAACTCTGAGAGTTTTAAACTTATCTCCTCTATGCGTTTTTTCTCTTGTTCAGGCAAGTTTACACCAGAGAGTACAAAGTCTCTAATGTCATGTTTTACGACAGTTCTTGCTTCTTCTTCATCAGCTTTTATCTGCTCTATCTTTTTAAAGAGGGCAACATTTTGTGCCATTTCAGAGCCAAACTTTGAGAGTAAAGGTAGTGACTCCTCATACGCCTTTTGCGTCTCCTCAGAGTTCATAACAGAGTTGAGGTGTGAAAGGGGTGTAAAAAAGAGTCCTAGTTCTTCATCTAGGTCTTGTAGAGGTTTAAGCACTTTGTCATAACTGATATCATCTGATTTGGTGATAGTATCAATGATTGTGCGTTGTTGATTTAAAAGTATATCAAGCTCTTTTGGAAAGTTCTCTAGGTTATCTATATGAAAGTTTTGAAACATTGTTTATATTATCCGTATATTAATTTTTTATGATTGTAACATCTATTAGTAAACTTTAGATAAAATATCTACAATTATTATCGCCAAGGAAATGGAAAATGAAAGTATTGTTAATTAAAGATGTAAAAGCATTAGGAAAAACAGGTGAGATTAAAGAGGTAAAAGACGGTTATGGACAAAACTTCCTTATAGGTAAAGGTTTAGCTCGCTTGGCCACTCCTGATGTGGTAGAAAAATGGAAAGCAGAGCAGGCACGTATGGCACAAGAACTTAAAGATGAACTCACACGTCTTAGTGCAGAGAAAATTACGCTTGAAGCGACAGAAATTAAAATAGAAAAACAGTCTGCCCCAGTGGGAATAAAAGGTTCAGTTGGCAATGCAGATATTGCCGCGGCCATTGCAGAACAGCTAAACATTGAGTTAGATAAAAAACTTATTAATTTGAAAAAGGCATTGAAATCTACAGGTATTCATGAGGTAGATGCAAAGTTGGGTCAGGGCATACATGCCACACTAAAAGTAAGCGTGGTAGCTGTTTAATGTTTCATGCAACAACGATACTTGGATATAAAGCTGATGGAAAAGCTGTCATCGGTGGTGATGGGCAAGTTTCTTTTGGTGATACTATACTCAAAGGAAATGCCACTAAAATCCGTAAATTAGGTGAGGGCGGCAAGGTGTTGGCGGGTTTTGCAGGAAGTACAGCAGATGCTTTTAATCTTTTTGATATGTTTGAAACTATTTTGGCTGAGAAAAAAGGTGATTTGTTTAAGTCAGTCATCGGTTTTTCTAAAATGTGGCGAAAAGACAAACATTTACGTCAACTAGAAGCGATGATGATAGTACTTAATGCAGAACACATTTTTATACTCACAGGAACGGGCGACGTAGTAGAACCTGAAGATGGAAAAATAGCAGCCATCGGGTCTGGCGGAAACTATGCTATTTCTGCAGCACGTGCTTTAGATAGGCATGCAAATTTAGAGCCAGTAGCACTGGTACAAAAATCTCTAGAGATTGCAGGTGATGTGTGTATCTATACAAATAAAAATATAAAATTATTGGAACTATAAAATATGAGTACAATGGAAAACTTGACCCCCAAAGAGATAGTTACATACTTAGATAAGTATGTAATAGGGCAAAATGATGCAAAGAAAACGATAGCAGTAGCACTTAGAAACCGCTATAGACGTATGCTCTTAGATGAAGAAATGCAACAAGATGTCACACCCAAAAATATTTTAATGATAGGCAGCACTGGGGTAGGTAAAACAGAGATAGCCAGACGCTTAGCTAAGATGATGAACCTACCTTTTATAAAAGTAGAGGCCAGTAAGTATACAGAAGTAGGGTTTGTAGGGCGTGATGTGGAGTCGATGATACGAGATTTGGCTACAACTTCCATGAGTATTGTGCGTGAATCTGAAAATGAAAAAAATAAAGAGAAGATAGAGAACTATATAGAAAACAAAATTATAGAAAAACTGCTTCCAGCACTTCCCTCAGGAGCTAGTGAACAAAAAAAAGCAGAGTATGATGCAAGTTTTACACGTATGCAAGAGAAATTTGCAAAAGGTGAACTTGACCACTTAAAAATAAAAGTGACCATGCCAAACAACACACAACTCCCTGAAGATGGCTTGCCTCCACAGATGATACAAGTACAAGAGAGTATTGTTAAGGTTCTAGGAGGCATGGGTAAAAAAGGTCCAGAAAAAGAAGTCTCAGTCAAAGATGCTAAAAAAATCCTTGAAGGTGAGGCAAGTGAAGAGTTACTAGATGAAGAGTCACTCAAAGCGTTAGCCCTAGAGAAAGTAGAAAAGGGTGGTATTGTCTTTCTTGACGAGATAGATAAGGTAGCAGTACCTGCTAACTCACAAGGTAGACAAGACCCTAGCAAAGAAGGTGTTCAGCGTGACCTCTTACCTATAGTAGAAGGTTCAACTGTGCATACTAAACTGGGTATGGTGAAAACTGACCATATTTTATTTATCGCGGCAGGTGCATTTCATGTATCTAAACCAAGCGATTTGATGCCAGAACTTCAAGGTCGTTTTCCTCTGCGTGTAGAGCTTGATTCCTTAGATGAAGAGACACTCTATCGTATACTCACTGAGCCAAATAATTCACTGATTAAGCAGTATGAAGCACTCTTGAAAGTGGAAGGTGTAGAACTGGTATTTGATGAGGCAGCATTAAGAGCTATTGCAGCTTACTCATTACAGGCAAATGAAAAGACCGAAGATATAGGTGCAAGGCGTTTACATACAGTTATGGAACGAATACTCGAAGAGATAAGTTTTTCAGCAGATGAACACAGTGGTGAGAAGATAGTTGTCGATGAAGCCCTTGTGAAAGAGAAAATAGGTGATGTGGTTGAAGATGAAGATGCAACAAGGTATATATTATGACAAAAGCAGGGTTTGTAGCAGTAGTAGGACGTCCTAATGCGGGGAAAAGTACATTGCTTAATCATGTGGTAGGTGAGAAGCTTGCTATGGTTTCAAAGAAGGCTCAGGCAACACGTAAGCGTATGAATATCATAGTGATGCATGAAGATATGTATGGTAAAGAATCACAAATTATTTTTGTAGATACTCCAGGTATCCATGAAAAAGAAAAATTACTCAATAAGTTTATGATGGATGAGGTACTTAAAGCCATTGGTGATGCAGACTTGATAGTATTTTTGGCACCCATTACAGATAAACTATCTGAATATGAAAAATTTTTGAAAATGTCTGAACGCAAAAATACAAAACATATAGTACTGCTTACTAAAATGGACCATGTGAAGCAAGGAGATATTCTTAAAAAGCTAGGAGAGTATCAAAAGTATCAAGATAGGTTTGAAGCAATTATTCCTTTTTCTGTCAATAAAAAAGTAGGAAAGAGTCAATTACTTAATGAAATCTCTAAACATTTACCAATCTCACCATTTTTGTTTGATACTGAAATTTTGACAACTGATAACATTCGTGACATTTATAAGGAGCTTATACGAGAGTCTATATTTGAGAACTTGTCTGATGAAATACCATACGAGAGTGATGTAAGCATAGAAAAGATTGATGAAACAGATACACTCGATACAGTTTATGCCACGATAGTGGTAGAAAAAGATACTCAAAAAGGTATGATAGTTGGACAAAAAGGTGAAGGCATAAAGCGTGTAGGTAAATTTGCACGTCAACAAATGGAAGTATTTTCAGGTAAGAAAATCTTTTTAGATTTACATGTTTCTGTTAAAAAAGGATGGAGTAAAAACCGTGATGGACTAGAGGAGTTAGGGTATATTTTGTAGAAATAACGATGAATACAAAATAAATAGTTATGCAAATACCTCTATAAAGTACACAAGTTAGGTGCTTACCTAAGGAAGTAAAGATAAATAATAAAAAAAACTTATAATAATTAGCAACTTTTAGACTTTGTAAGATACTTTTAATATTATAACATATATAATTGTTTAACAAACAAGGAAATTTAGAATGTTTTTGAAAAAATCTTCGTCAAATTCGACCATAAAAAATGTTGTTACGCTAAATGTATTTTCCAAAAAAAGCTATATTTTTAAAAATGACACTTTTCAGCCTTTACAAAAAATTACGTATAATACTGGCAATTTTATTACTTCATATATCTCCAATAAAGACCTGATAACTACATCTGTTAATGTCAGTAGAAGTATTCCAGAAGAAGATATTGAGGATATTATTGATATTAAGGCTTATGAAGAGCTAGGACTAGATCAGGCAAGTAACTATATTATCTCTTCTTATGAAGTCCAAAGTGCAGGGGAAGAGAGAGAATATCATATTTTTGTTGCTGAACCTGAGAACTTGGATATCCTTTATTTACCAGTAAAGCAAGAAAGTAAATATATTGATCTTATTCTTCCTGCTCCTTTACTGTATAAGGCACTCTACGCAAAAGAAATTTTACAAGACAATAACACACATTGTTTTGTATACTTTACTCAATATGATGCCTCTATCACACTATACAAAGATGGTGAATACCTTTATTCAAAATCTATTGAGTATTCATTGGAACAAATTTATGATAAATATTGTGAACATGTTGGTGAAAAGGTAGATGAGGAAGAATTTTATTCCATTTTAGAATCTGAGGGTCTTAAAACGATTAATAGTACTTACCAAGAAAACTTTATGAAAATATTTGGTGAAATTTTTATTACTATTAACGATGTCATTATTTATGCAAAAAGAGCTTTTAACCTAGAAAGTATAGATCAAATGTTTATAGGCTCTGAACGAGGACCAATTATAGGATTAGATGATTACAGTCAAAACTATCTTGGTTTACATTCTACGGAGTTTAATTTTAACTATAACCTAAATAATGAAGAATGGTATATCGATCAACTACAGTACTTGATGTTGTTGAGTTCGCTTGACTATATGGAAGATGAGTCTACATTTGTAAACCTCACCATGTACCCAAGGGCCCCCTCTTTTATAAATCGTGCTAGTGGACAATTTATAATTTCAACATTTGCAGCCATTTCACTTAGTCTTGCTTATCCATTGTTTTATTTGGTAAGTTCATATGTAAACGAAACAAAAATTTTTGTATTAAAAGATACAGATATAGAATTAGCTAAAGAGGCCACTAAGTACAAAACAATTTTAGAAAAAAAGCAAAAAGAAATTGAAGGGCTGGACAAGAAGGTGAAAACATTAAGTACTGTGTATAATAATAAATCGAAAACACTTATTGCCATCTATGATAAAAAAATAAACTATAAATTAAAGTCAGGACTTTTCCATACAATAGCTGATGAGCTAGATAAATTTGATGTACATGTGGATATGCTCTCAACCAAAGAGGATACCTTATATGTTTCCCTAGTGAGTTCTGATGACAGAAAATTTACTGAACTTATAAAGTATATTTCAGAAACACACTTCGATAACATAAAAGAGATTGACATTGAACGAATCTCGAAAGATAATGAAAATAATTATTATAAAGGTCTTTTGAAGGTGGTAAGATGAAGTTTACTGAAGATAAATTAGAAGAACTAGATGCCTATTTTGCTCCAAAAAAAGAGAGTGAAAAATGGTTATTTATTTTTGGTATTGCAGGAATTATTGCCTATTTGGGCTATTTGCTATTTTTACCATATACTGAAGAGATGCATAATGTCAGTGAAAAAAACAAGCATAGGTTAGAAAAAAATATTGCAGACAACAAAATGTATCTAAATTCTATCACGCAAAGTGGAGATAGAAATTATCGTGTTAAGCAACTTGATGAAGATATAAAGCGAAAAAAACACACAATAGTTACTATTAGGAACAAAACTAAATTTATTAATTCAAACTTAGATAAACTTTCGGACATGCTATTTAACCAAAGGTCTTGGTCTGTATTTTTAAACACAATTACGCAAAAAGCAGAAATACATAATATTAATTTAGCGCATGTTTCCAATAAATATGTAGACAACAATGGTAGTTTTGGGCATGTACTTGAAATAGGACTTGGAGCAAGCGGAAATTATAAAAATATAGTAAGATTCATGAATGAACTTGAGCAAAATGTTTTGGTTACAGATATTTATGAAACAAAATTAATGCTAGATAATAATTCATCTGATATTAAAGCAGATATACATATTTCAGTTTGGGGGATAAATCACTAATGAAACATATAATCTTAGCTATATTTACTTTAACCTTATTTACGTATGCAGATCTTTCTGTGCAGCAAATACAAAATATGGTCAAGCAAATCCATGAAAAACGTGAAGGCGTTAAACTAGAAACCCTTGAGGGTACAAAAGAGCCTTTTGTGCGATTGGAAGAGGGAAATAATACTTCCACATTTGTAATTCCTACTGAAGAGACTAGAGAAGCAAAATTGACATTACATGCAATTATCAACTCAAAGGCTTTTATCAATGACAGGTGGATGAGTGAAGATGATAATATATTGGCGTATAAGTTGAAACACATTGGTAAAAGAGGTGTTGTACTCAGAAATGAAAACCATATAAAAAAATTATTTTTACATAAAAATAAAGATAATTTTATAACTATTGAGGAGAAATAAGAAGATGAAAAAAATACAAAATATAGGAATGAAATTTATAGTTTTTACAAGTATACTGCTTGGTTTGAATACAACTTTAAATGCGGATAGTTGTTCGACTAAACTTTTTTCAGTCACTATTGATAGTAAATTAACTATTGGTGATGTGATAGATAATCTTGCAGATACTTGTGGTTTAACCGTAATCATCAATGATAATGCTGCTAAATTACGAATGAATAAAAAACTGTATTATGTAAAGTTGAAAAACAGTACATTGAAGGGCTTTTTAAATACAATTTTAAAAGACAATGATTTAAATTATACACTTAAAGGTAATAAATTAAAAATATCATACTTAGTTACAAAAACATTTAGAATACATTATGTTACCGGAGAAAGACTAGGGAAAAGTACTGCGAATGTGACCATCGCAAATTCTCAGAATGCTACTGGAGGAGGTGGTGGAGAGGCTAGTTCAAATTCCAAAACGGGTATCAGTATAGAGACAAGTAATGAATTTAAATTTTGGAAAACAGTTGAATTAGAAATCCAACGTATTCTTATAGGTGCTGCTGATGGAAGTACCCATTATACTAAAACTGGTGGAACTTGGACGGGTCCAGATGGTCAAGTATGGGAATATAATCCTCTTGCACCCATTATTAATCCTGAAGCAGGAATGGTGACTGTTACTGGAACAGAGAGACAAATTAACCGTGTTGCAAGATACATTCATACCTTGACTACACAGATGAAATCACAAGTGATGATTGATGTCCGTATCTTAGCAGTTTCTTTTGATGATAGTACAACGTCAGGTGTAGATTGGTCTCAGCTTTACAAACTACAAAACTTGACTATTAATTCTCTCTCAATGGCACAAAAAAATATTGCTTCATATACTTTTGACAACACCCAAGGCATAACTGAAACTACATTTTTAGAGGGTTCACGTCCTAGAAATGCACAGGTTGTCAATGTTACGGGTAATGCTGAAGTTACAGAAGTCGTGAAGTTCCTTTCAACTCAAGGGGATGTAAAAGCTATTTCAAGTCCTCGTGTCATGACGCTCAATAATCAACCTGCACTTATTTCTGTAGGTCAAGAATTATTTTATAAAATTAAGTCATCAAGTACTGCCTCTGGCGGAGGTGGTGCGGTTGCTGCAGAAGGGGAATTGGTTGATTCTGTATTTGCAGGGATATTGCTTGATATTACACCTCAAATTGGTACAGATGGGTATATTACTTTAAAAATAAATCCTTCAATATCAGAAACAGTAAATGAAGTAGCTTCAGATGGTGGAGTTAGAACTATCCCACCTGACTTGGTAAGAAGACAAATTGCATCTGTTATTAAAGTAAAGAATGGAGAACATGCTATTTTAGGTGGTTTGATTTCCACTAGAACTGGATTTAGAAACAATAAAGTACCATTACTTGGTGATATGCCACTCATAGGTGATTTATTTAAGCGTGAAGAAAAAATAAATAAAGTGGAAGAATTGGTATTAATTATTACACCACATATTATTGAAAACTCAAAATCTATTTCCTTGAAAGATCTTGGATACACTAAGTTAAATGAAAAGTAGATACACTGCTGCAAAAAATGTATTTATAGATTCCATAGATATCGACGACTATATTGAGTTAAATTCGTCTGTATCTGCGTATAAACAGCTCCAGCACAGCATAGATAAACCTCTAAAAATGATTTTACTTTTTGGTAGACCAGGAACAGGGAAAAGCATACTTCTCAACAGAATTCAAGAAAAATTAAAACATCAAAAAGAGATTTATTATTTTGACACACCTGCTCCAACTGAAAGAGAATTTTTTCAAAAGTTATTTAAAATATTAACACAGAAAAATTTACCCCAAAATACTGAAGTAAATTTTTCTGTATTAATTGATTTTTGTAAAAATTTACGTGGTAAACGCGAAATAATACTTCTACTTGATGAAGCACAGATGTATAGTACTGAAATGATGGAAAAAATACGTCTTTTGTCTGATACGCGAGCCGTTAAATTTGTTGTTTCACTACATAAGACAGAAGACGAAGATCTGATTGCAAAAGAACATTTTCAATCACGTATTTGGGAAGTGATTGAATTGAAAAACGCTACTAAGGAAGATCAAACAGCTTATGTACATAAAAAGTTATTAAAAAAGAACCTTTTTGAAATTGCGAACAGTATCAAGGCAAAAGATATGAAACTGATTCATGAATTTACAAAAGGTAATTATAGAGAATGTAATAAACTTATGTTTACTATTTTTGAAATTTGTGAGTATTATGATGAAAATGAACCTTCAAAAATAAATTATTCACATATACCTAAAAAAATTATTGAAATGGCAGCTTTAAAATTAGGATATATCCATGTATGATATTAAACCATTGGAAGAAGATTGGAAAAAGTATCAGTATAAAAAAAGAAAGCCATGGTATTTATTTATAGCACTTCTTTTTTTAATTTTAGGTATGTATATGTTTAATGCCAGTATCACCAAAGTTAATATATTTGATACAATTTATAATAAAATAAATATGTTTTCTACAGTTAGTACTAAATCAAATATAGATACACCCAAATATGACATTTTAGTAAATAATTCATTGGCTAGATTAGAAACTTTAGAACAAA
>CAYXTZ010000034.1:0-12396 GCA_964468535.1 uncultured Sulfurovum sp. | reverse complement strand
GTCCTATGGTGGAAGACGATTTTCATAACTTTGAAGCATTAAATCTTCCTAAGTATCATCCTGCTCGTGACATGCAAGATACTTTTTACTTTAAAGATGGCGGTTTACTTAGAACACATACTTCACCTGTACAGATACGCACAATGCTAGAGAGAAAGCCTCCTATTCGCATGATAGCTCCAGGTACGGTATTTAGACGAGACTTTGACGTGACACATACACCGATGTTTCATCAAGTAGAAGGACTGGTGGTAGATGAGAAAGGCAAAGTAAGTTTTGCCAATCTAAAATCAATCTTGACAGACTTCTTACAATATATGTTTGGCGAGGTTGAAGTACGTTTTCGTCCTTCCTTTTTCCCCTTTACCGAGCCATCTGCCGAGGTAGATATATCTTGTATTTTCTGTGAAGCTAAGGGCTGTCGCATCTGTTCACGTACAGGTTGGCTAGAAGTGCTTGGCTGTGGGATTGTGGACCCCAATGTATTTAAGGCTGTAGGTTATGAAAATGTAAGTGGTTATGCCTTTGGTTTAGGTGTAGAACGTTTTGCAATGTTAATGCATAAGATACCAGACCTAAGAAGCCTGTTTGAAGGCGATATAAGACTATTGGAGCAGTTTAGATGATAATTACAAGATCTTGGCTACAAGAATTTATAGACCTAAGTTCAGTTTCAAATGAGACTCTTTATGAGACTTTTAATAGCATCGGGCTAGAAGTAGATAGTATCCAAGAGATAAAAATCGATAAAAAAGTAGTTATAGGCAAGATACTCTCTGTAGAAAAGCACCCTGATGCAGATAAGCTGAATGTCTGTCAAATTGATGTAGGTTCAGGCATAAGACAAATAGTCTGTGGTGCAGCCAATGTGGTGGACGCAAAATATGTGGTAGTGGCTACCATAGGAGCAGTACTTCCTGGGAATTTTGAAATTAAACATGCCAAACTACGAGGCATTGAGTCTGAGGGAATGGTCTGTGCTTCTTCTGAAATTGGTTTGCCTGACATGGGCAAAGGGATTATGATTCTAGATTCGAGCATCGGTACGCTTGAAGTGGGGCGTGAGCTTGATTCTTATACTCGCCTTGCAGATACGATTATCGAGCTTGAACTTACAGCCAATCGTGGAGATTGTCTGAGCGTATATGGAGTGGCTAGAGATTTATCTGCTGCACTGGACATTGAAATGAGACCTTTTGAGCACAAACAAGAAGATAAGATAAAGTTGGGTATTGCTAGAGAAGCAGAGATTCGTACCGAAGGAGAGATGGACGCAAGTTTATCTTATAAGTTAGCTTCAGTTGAGTCTCTAAGCAGTATTTTACTTGTAAATTTACGCTTAGCGATGGTTGGGCTTGATATCGAGGGTAAACTGGCCTCATTTCTTGCTTATACTACCCACGCAACAGGTGTCATTTTGCGTGCCTATGATAGTCAATATTTTCGTAATGATGATAATAAAGTTGTGGTATTTCCTAAGGCAATATGTAAAGGCATCATAGAAGTATATGCCAGTGATAAAATGGTCTCTGTGGTGGGGGTTAATCAAAATAAAGAAATGATTGCAAGTGATGTAGCGAAGAAAATTTTGATTGAAGCTAGTTATATTCATCCTGATACATTGGTAGAAGCTGTCTCAGTGCAGACATACAAAACAGACACCTTGCACTATAAGACATCTCGTGGTTCAAATCCTGATTTAGAGTTTGGCTTTGAAGTGCTATCTTCACTTATAAATAGATATACTGAGATATCTTGTTATGAAGGCTCACTTGATGTAGAAGCGGCATCTGAGAGTGAAATAGTGATAGTTTCTGCGAAAGAAATTTCTTCTATCATAGGTATGGATGTAGAACTTTCTAGGATTGTGAGTATCTTGCAAAAGTTAGGGTTTACTGTCTCTAAAATGCCTGGGGATTCAGTGGCTGCAGTTGCCCCTCTCTTTAGGCATGACATCAGACATATACAAGATATAGCAGAAGAGATAGTGCGTATTATAGGTATCAATAACATTAAGGCTAAGCCATTTGTCTTTGCAGAAAAAGCACGACTTAATGATGTTACTGCAAGATATAAAGCAAAAAAAGAGTTTAGAAACGCTGCGGTGGGTGCTGGGTATTATGAAAATGTCTCTTATGTATTTTCAGATAAAACACTTTTGACGAAGTATGGTTTTTCTGTAACACAAGAAAGACTAGAGCTTGTAAACCCTATTGCAGAAGAGCTCAATACACTCAGAAGTACAATATTAGTAAATTTACTAAATGCAGTCAAACGTAATGTGAGTTATACAAAAAAGTCTGTCCCTCTTTTTGAGATAGGTGCAGTATTTGGGGTTAAGAGAGAACAAAGTGAAGTTATCTCTTTTGTATTTTCTGGACAAAATGAAGGTGAACACGTAAGAAATGCAGGGAAACCTAGCACAATAGACTTTGCCACCTTCACGCAAAAAGTGGCTGCAGTCATAGGTGCATTTGAGCTTGAACCATGTACATACGAAAATGGCTTGCTGCATCCCTATCAATCTGCCAATGTCATCATCGGTGCTAAAGTATGTGGGTTTATTTCCAAGCTTCACCCTACGGTACAAGAAGAATATGGCATTCCTATGACATTTATAGCAGAGATTGATTTTGATGTATTGTTACCTACACATATTAATGTAGTGGCTATTTCAAAGTTTCAAGGGGTCTATAAAGACCTTTCAGTGGTGATAGATAAATCTTTAGGGTATTATGAAGTAGCTAAAGTGTTAAATAGACTTGAATTACCTATGCTTAAAGACATTTATCCTGTAGATATCTATGAAGATGAAAAGCTAGGAGACAAAAAGTCTTTAACTGTACGTTTTTTCATCCAGTCTATGGAAAAAACACTTGAAGATGCAGACATAGAATCTGCAATGGGAGATATAATGACAGCACTTAAAAATGAGTGTAACGCAGAGTTGAGGTAATACTATGAAAATACAATTAGCATCTTCTTATGGGTTTTGTTTTGGTGTAAAACGTGCCATTGAGATAGCAGAAGAACATAAAGGTTCAGTTACCTATGGACCTCTCATTCACAATAAAGATGAGATAAATCGCCTAAAAGAAGGATTTAATATTGGGTTAGCTGAGAAGCTAGAAGATATTGAAAAAGAGGGTACGGTGGTTATCCGTACGCATGGTATCCCTAAAAATGAATTGGCTGCTTTGGAAGGAAAAGACCATAAAGTCATAGATGCGACTTGTCCTTATGTAACCACACCACAAAACATCGTTCAAAAGATGAGTGAAGATGGCTATAGCATCGTTATTTTTGGAGACAAAGACCACCCTGAAATAAAAGGAGTGGTGAGCTATGCTGGAGACTTGGAAGATGCATTTATAGTACTTGAGCCTGAAGAGTTGGAGGCACTACCTCTTAGAGGAAAGGTCGCAGTGGTGTCACAAACTACAAAAAAGCCTGAAGACTTCGCGAAGATTGTAGCTACACTTATGAGTACGAGAAAAGAGATACGTGTATTTAATACCATCTGTAACGCAACTTTTGAAAACCAAGATGCAGCGGCGGAGCTCGCTAAAGATGCAGATGTCATGGTAGTCATCGGTGGCAAACATTCTTCAAATACAAAACAATTACACAGCATTTGTAAGCGTGATTGTGATAACTCTTACCTTATAGAAAATGAAACAGAACTTGATGCTTTATGGTTTGAAGATAAGCAATTGTGTGGTATTTCAGCAGGGGCTTCTACCCCTGACTGGGTTGTGCAAAATGTGATTTCAAAAATCCAAGAGATGAAAAAAATAGCAGTTTAAAATGAATACACTCACACTAAAACCCATCAATAAAGTAGAAGGAACGATAAACCTTCCTGGTTCTAAAAGCCTCTCAAACCGTGCCTTGCTTCTTGCCGCACTAGCTGAGGGTACAAGTAAAATCACCAATCTTTTAGAAAGTGATGACACGCGTCATATGCTTAATGCCCTGAAGCAACTAGGCATCAATTATACATTGTCAAAGGACAAGACAGAGTGTACTATTGTGGGATGCGGAGGCGTATTGCAAAGTGAAGAAAAGCAAGAACTTTTCTTGGGGAATGCTGGTACAGCCATGCGTCCGCTTTGTGCAGTTTTGTGTATGGGTAAGGGTAACTATGTATTGACAGGTGAGCCCCGTATGAAAGAAAGACCCATAGGACACTTAGTAGATGCATTAGCTCAGATGGGTGCTAAGATAGACTATTTGAAAACTGAAGGCTATCCACCATTAGCCATAGAAGCCAATGGATTAGAGGGTGGAGAAGTAAGCATTGATGGAAATATTTCAAGTCAATTTTTGACAGCTTTGCTCATGGCATCCCCTTTGGCTAAGAATGACATGCATATTACTATCATAGGAGAACTTGTTTCTAAACCTTATATTGATATCACTTTACACATCATGAAACAGTTTGGTGTTGAGGTAATCAATGATGACTATAAGACCTTTACTATCAAAGTAGGTCAGACCTACAAGTCAGTGGAGCATTTCATGGTAGAAGGTGATGCAAGCTCAGCTTCTTACTTTTTGGCGGCAGCTGCCATTAAAGGTGGTACAGTTAAGGTAGCAGGTATTGGGAAAAATAGTATACAAGGAGACATCCAGTTTGTAGATGTCTTAGAAAAAATGGGAGCTAAGGTAGAATGGGGTGATACCTATGTTTCTGTAACACGCGACAAACTTCACGCCATAGATATGGACTTCAACCACATACCTGACGCAGCCATGACGGTCGCTACAATGGCACTCTTCGTAGAAGGCACAACAACCCTACGAAACATATATAACTGGCGTGTAAAAGAAACAGACAGACTTTTTGCCATGGCTACAGAACTACGTAAAGTAGGTGCAGAGGTAGAAGAGGGAGAAGACTATTTGAAAATAACACCGCCTAAACAGCTCAAACACGCAGCCATAGACACCTATGATGACCATAGGGTGGCGATGTGCTTCTCTCTTCTAGCCTTAGATAATGTCTCCGTGACCATTAACGAACCAGAATGTACTTCTAAGACATTTCCTACTTATTTTGAAGTATTGGAAGGTATTTCTAGTTAAAAAAATACTCCAACCCTCGTTCTTTTCTACTCAGGTCATTTTTTATCAAAATGATAAATAGAATTCTTTTTATTTGGTTTTTGCTTTGTCTGCCCTAGATATGAGGACTTTAAATGTTTCCCCGCATTTGAAAATTCTAAGATAATCTGATGTATATGGTCCTCACCTGATTTGCATAAAGTTGTTTCAGTATTGCAATCAAATATTATTTTTTCTTTACTAGAGTTATTCAAGTCTAGTATAAACTGAGGTTGATTCATTTTAGTGCAGTAGTGTGTGGCTTGAAGTTGTGTGCAGTCTACATAGTCATCACAGTGGTACATCGTGACCATCTGTTTTTTACTGTTTGGAAGTAGGTCTTCTTGAAAGGTAGAGCCAAAACCTATGTCTTTGTAGGCTAAAGCAGTGACATCAGTACCTACTATAGGCAGAACATACTTGTTTTTATATGATGTTGTTCCGAGTTGTTTATCTTCTGAAGATAAGACCCATTCCCCAGATAGTACTGTTCTCATATGTTCGTAAATATCTATGGGTTCCATGTCTTTTGCCATAGTTGATGTAGATATAAGTGTGATACTAGCCAAAGTAAATAATAGTTTCTTCATGGTTTTTCCTATTTGTAGTTTTTAGATTATACTTAATTTTGGGTAAGTATAAGTTACCTTTTTTTATCACTGTATTAGAGTGACTATAGCATAGTCTAGCATTCATGTTTAATAAGCAATATTTATGTTTAAACAGCTATAATAACGCAAAATTTGTGTACAAACAAGGATAGGTATGAAATTCGAAGATTTCGAAATAGATGAAACAGAAGATTTTGCAGCGATGCTCGAGGAATCGTTTAAAAAGTCAGAATCAAAAAGTGATTTAGTTATAGGTACAATTGTTAAGATTGATGAAAAAGACAACTTGGTAGTAGTAGATATTGGTGGAGGAAGAGATGCAAATCTTGAACTTACTGAGATTACTGATGAAGAAGGTACGGTACTATTTGCAGTAAATGATGCAATTAATGTAGTTACTATGGGCAGAGGTCGTATTTCTTATAAAGCGGCACTTAGTAGAGTAGCACTTAACGAGTTTATTGCTGAATATGATGAAGAGCAAGAGTACATCATCGAAGGTATAGTAACCAAGAAAAACAAAGGTGGATATGTTGTTGAAGTAGATGGTTTAGAATTCTTTATGCCACGTACACTTTCTTACCTTTCTTCTAAACCAGGCGTAGAGTCTGTAGGTAAAAAAGTAAAAGCAGTTATTGTTAAAGTAGATAAAGATAAAGGTTCAGTGGTTGTTTCAAGAAAAGAACTCATTGAAAGAGATAAAGCTAAAACAGATGAAATAGTTGGCACATTACTTGAAAATAAAGACCCAGTAATTGGTACAATTAAGAAAATCACTTCTTATGGTATGTTTGTAGATGTTGGTGGCATGGATGGTCTTGTTCACTATTCACAAATCTCTCATAAAGGTCCAGTTAACCCTTCTAAATATTTTGCTGAAGGTGATGAAGTAAATGTTATCGCGTTAGAGTATGATAAAAAGAAAAGACACCTTTCACTATCTATTAAAGATGCAAACCCTGATCCTTGGGCTGATATCGATGCTATCATTGGTGTAGGTGACACAGTGACTGCTACTGTTTCAAACATAGAGCCTTATGGTGTATTTGTTGATCTTGGTGAAGACCTTGAAGCATTCCTTCATGTGTCTGAAATTTCTTGGGACAAAAATGTTAAACATCCTAAAGATTACTTAGAGAACAATTCTGAAATTAACGTTGAAGTGATTGAAGTAGATAAAGAAGGTAGAAGACTTAGAGTAAGTCTTAAAAACCTTCTTCCTAAGCCGATGGATGCATTCACAGCATCTAACAGAGTTGGAGATGTTGTGAATGGTACAGTCACATCTATTACGGACTTTGGGGCATTTGTAAAAGTAGGTGAGATAGAAGGTCTGTTACACAATCAAGAAATTTCTTGGGATAAATCTAAAAATGCTAAATCTGAACTTAAATCAGGTGATGAAGTGGAAGTAAAAATTATCAAAATCGATAGAGATGCTGGTAAAATTTCACTTTCTAAAAAAGCACTTGAAGCATCTCCTGTAAAAGCATTTGCAGAAAATAACAAAAATGGTGCCATTGTTACAGGTACAGTCAAAGACAAAAAAGACTTCGGTGTGTTCATAGCACTTGAAGACAATGTTGATGCACTTATAAGAACAGAAGATCTCCATCCACTTAAATTTGATGAGATTGAAAAAGGTCAAGAGATTACAGGTGTGATTTCTTTCATCGATGGAAATGCAGACAGAATTAGAGTTTCTGTAAAAAGACTTGAGCGTCAAGAAGAGAGAGAAGCTATGGATCAACTGAATCTAGATCAAGATGACAGTATGACTCTAGGTGATGCTTTTGGTGATAAATTTAATAAATAATTATAGCTAAGGTGGAAATAGTATCCACTTTGCTTTTGAAGTAATGCCTTGGTCATTGCTTCAACTTACTGCAGTAGTCGGAGCTATACGACTCATCGTATCCTCCCCCTTATATATAAAACTTACAAAGGTTTAGTGCCATGTCAAAAAAAACAATTGTTGTTTGTGACCATATTCACCAAGATGGGCTAGATATTTTAGCCAATGACTCTGAGATAGAGTTAATTAATGCAGCAGATGAGCCAAAAGACAAACTCATCTCTGAGATAATACCTTTGGCTGATGTTGCAATCACACGTTCATCTACTGATGTTGATGATGCATTTTTAGCGGCGGCTAAAAACATTACTGCTGTAGTACGTGCAGGGGTGGGGGTAGATAATGTTGACATTCCTGGTTCATCTAAACAAGGGATTGTTATTATGAATGTACCAACAGCAAACACTATTGCAGCAGTAGAACTTACTATGACGCATATGCTTTCTTGTGTTCGTTCTTTTCCCTATGCTCACAATAATTTAAAACTTGACCGTGTATGGAGAAGACAAGACTGGTATGGCACAGAACTTAAAGATAAAAAATTAGGTATTATTGGTTTTGGAAACATCGGTTCTCGTGTAGGTAAACGTGCAAAAGCATTTGAGATGGATGTTCTTGCCTTTGACCCCTATGTTGACGCATCAAAAGCGACTGATTTAGACATAGCTTATACGAAAAACTTTGAAGATATCTTAGCTTGTGATATCATCACTATACATACACCTAAAAACCCTGAAACACTAGGCATGATAAATAAAGATGAAATTGCTAAAATGAAAGATGGTGTTATACTTATCAACTGTGCAAGAGGTGGACTTTTTGATGAAGATGCACTTTTAGAAGGTCTTCAATCAGGAAAGATAGCCAAAGCGGGAATAGATGTTTTTAGCAAAGAACCTGCCACAGATCATCCCTTGCTAGATCTTGATAATGTTACTGTTACTCCACACCTAGGTGCCAATACAAAAGAGTCACAAAAAAATATAGCTATTCAAGCTGCTGAAAATGCCATAGCTGCTGCAAAAGGCATTGCTTACCCTAATGCACTCAATTTACCTATCAAAGAAAATGAACTTCCAAATTTTGTAAGACCATATCTTGAACTTATCCAAAAAATAGGGCATCTCTCTGCTCAGATAACAAAATCTGCTGTGAAATCTATCAAAGTAATGGCAACGGGGCCTGTGGCTGACCATATAGAATCTATGGGAACATTTGCAACAGTTGGTGTATTGACTGAATCTCTGGGGGATCAGGTAAACTATGTCAATGCTGAGTTTGTAGCGCTTGAGCGTGGTATTGACATTACAAAAGAGGTAAAACCAAACAATTCAGGATTTACCAATAAAGTGGGTATTAAGTTGACTACTTCGGAGGGCACTATATCTATTGCAGGTACTGTATTTGATGACACGGTACAGCGTATTATAGAGATTGATGATTATGTGCTGGATGTTGAACCTAAAGGGACAATGATATTTTTTAGAAATACGGATACTCCAGGCGTGATTGGAAATGTAGGAAAGATTATGGCGGAGAATGGGTTAAATATTTCTGACTTTAGACTAGGGCGTGACTCCAAGCAGCAGGCACTGGCAGTTGTACGCATAGATGGACATGTAACAAAAGAAGTGATAGTAGCATTGCATAATCTAGATGCTTGTATTTCTGTCTCTTACGCAACACTTTAGTATATTTTTTACTCCCCAAATATTACTTTGTCACTAGGGAGTATGGGTAAAACATTTAATTATTTCATTAAATAAGCCTGATTTAATCATTAATTTAGATTATACTTACTATAATAACTTCAAAATATAAGTATAGGTAATATACTTACTGCATACAAAGGAGTTACAGATGATAGTAAAAAAATCACTTTTATTCCTTCTTTTAAACCTACCTCTTCTTGTGCTTGCAAATGTTGAAAACCTGACATTGGACACAGCACTTAATATGCTAAAAGAAAATAATCTTGAATTAAAAATTTCTAGATTTAATGAGCAAATGAACGCGTATGACGTTAAGGCTATTGAAGGACAAAGTTACGGTAAAGTTGATGTCTCTTTGGCAGGGGTACAGTCAAATGATGCAGGGAATGTATTTGGTTTTAAACTACAAAGCAGGGAAGCCACTTTTGGTGATTTTGGTTTTGATGAGTTTGATACTTCTGGTCAAACAAATCCTTTACCTCTTGCACCTAAAGCATTAAATTATCCAGATGCTCGTAGTCATTATCGAACTAAAATATCATATATGTTGCCTTTGTACACAGGGGGCAAACTTACAGAATATGGACGTATTGCAAAAGCGATGCAAGGTATGAGTCAATATGATACAGCAAAATTATTGAATGAAAAAATATTTCAAACGAAAAAAGCTTTTTATGACATCTCACTGATTCAAAATTATATCTATAATCTTTCAAAAATAATTAAAAATATTTCTCAACTAGAGGATATTATTGAAAATATGGAAAAAGAGGGATATGCAAAAGAGATTGATGCACTTGAGGTTAAAGCAAGACTTGCAGAAGCACAGAGTATGTACAATCAGGCAAAATTAAATAGAGATTTGGCATATCAATTTCTTTCTTTCTTGCTTAATATAGAAGTGAAATCAATTAAAAGTATTAATGAGATGGCAGTGATGCCTCATGTAAACTTAGCTGAGATAGAGCGTAATAATTTAGACATCCAAAAAGCAAAGCTTGGACTTGAAATAACCCAAATGGCTATAAATGTAGAAAAATCAAACTATCTACCTACTGTAGGGGCTTTTGCTGAGTATGGAAGTGCAGACAATACCTTATGGAATGATTTTATAAATAAAGATGCTTATACAGTAGGTGTCGAGCTAAAATGGAATCTTTTTAGTGGAGGAAGTGACGATGCGAACCTTGAAAAAGCAAAAGTAAATTATTTGAAAGTACAGAACCAAGTTGCTCTTGCAAAGTCGGGTATCTCTTTAAAGGTGAAAAAGTTAAAAACAGAAATTTTAAGCAAAAATGCAGATGTAAAGAGCTATAAACAACAACTTAAATTTGCTAAAAAAGTATATGAAAATTATCGAGCTAGATATAAAGAGGGGATAGCCTCTATTACAGATGTGCTTATAAAGCAGTCAAGAGAGTTAGAAATGCTACTTAAACTTTTAACTGTCAAGAACGAAAGAAATACAAAAATATTTGAATTAAAAAGTATTATAAACTCAGGAGATAAAATATGAGAACACTTGTATATATGATGCTTCTATCATTTTTAGCCACTTCACTTCATGCTATAGAAATTAACCTTAGTGGTTCAGTAGTCTCTGATAATCAAAAGATGCTTACAAGCCGTTATATGGGTTATGTCAAAAATATGGCAGTTTCTGAGGGTGATATTGTCAAAAAAGGAGATTTAATTTATGAAATTGACTCTAAAGAAGTAGAGTCAGCAGAACGTCAAGTGGACCTCGCAATCTCCCAAGCAAGACTTGCACTACAGATGAATAAAAATCAATACAACAATGTACTTATAAATTTAGCACGTCACGAAAGACTCTATAAAAAGAATATGGTTTCTAAATATGAGTTTGAACAGTTACAACTTGCAGCAAAAAACTTAAAAGATATGGTAAAAATAGCACAACAGCAAGCAGAACAAGCAGAAGCCAAAAAAGATGAAGTATTAAATCAGTATAATTACCTTACCATACTAGCACCCAATGACGGAGTGATAGTTGAAAAACGATTAAATGAAGGGGAAATGGCAATACCTGGTATGCCTGCAGTTGTTTTAACAGATCTTAGTAAACTAAAAGTTGTGGCTGAACTAGCAGAGACACAACTAAAACATATTAATATGGGAAAAATAGTTGAGATAGAAATCCCATCAATTGGCTTTAAAACAAAAGCTAAAATCACAGCTGTTATTCCAAGTTCAAATCCTATGACACGTAAGTTTAAAATTATTATGAAACTTGACAATGTAGGTCCTTCAGTTTATCCAGGTATGTATGCAAAAATTCTTATTAAGTAGGGGAAAATGGAAAAGAAAGAAGAACAAATAAAAAAAGAATACGAAGTTATTAATGTCGCAGGTGCATTGGCTAAAGGGTTTTTAAAAAACCCACTTACGGCAATACTGGGGATATTTATGCTACTTATGGGATACTTGGCACTCAATATTATGCCAAGAGAGGAAGATCCGCAAATTGCCATTTCTGGTGGTGCTGTGATTGTTCCTATGCCTGGTGCTTCACCCAAAGAGATAGAAAATGTCATCATAAAACCATTGGAACGTAAGCTTCGTGAAGTACATGGTATAGAGCATATCTATGGTATGGCAATGGATAATGTGGGTATCGTCAATGTAATGTATTATATTGGTGAAGACAGAGAAGACTCTAACCTTAAGTTGTACGATAAAGTAATGCAAAATATGGATTCTATGCCTAAAGGTGTTATGCAGCCAATGGTTAAGCCCTTTGATATAGATATAGATATTCCTATTATTACGGTAGCTTTTTACCCTAAAGCTGGGAATGATGTAGATGACGTTGCTTTATTTGAAATGGTTCGTGGAGTTCAGCACACTATTAATGCAGTAGAGAATGTTGCAAAAACTACACTAAAAGGTGCAAGAAGAGCACAGTACAACATAGAAGTAGATATGGGGAAACTTTCTGCATATCATCTTTCCTTAGGTCAAATTATGCAGGCAGTACAATCGGTTGCAGTGGATGTTCCAGATGTTAAAGGGAAAACAAGTGATGGAAGGTTAGTTATTTTTGGGGTTAAAAATGCCATAGAGAGTGTAGAAGATGTAGGTTCTGTAATGG
>CAYXTZ010000033.1:0-12552 GCA_964468535.1 uncultured Sulfurovum sp. | reverse complement strand
AGTTCGAATGATGCCTATGTCTTCCCACATGATTTGCCTAAGTTTATGCTTGTAGATTTTGTCATTTTCTTTGTGTAAAATGTTGTCATAATCTTTCTCAAAATTTGGTATCTTAATCTCTTGCTTTTTTTTAGCCAAAAGGTACTCTACTGCACGTTTAGCAAATACCGCCCCTTCAAGCAAAGAGTTAGATGCTAGTCTGTTCGCACCATGCACACCTGTGCGCGCTGCTTCACCTATCACATAAAGTCCCTCCATCCCTGGTATGCACCCATAAGTATCACATTTTATGCCTCCATTTGCATAGTGAAAAGCTGGAGAGACAGGAGCTTTATCTTTAGGAAAACGATAGCCTATCGCCCCAAAAGTACGTGTAATGTTAGGAAAGCGATGTTCAAACCACTGCTTTTCAAACATCGAAAAATCTAAGTACGCCTGCTTACCTGTTTTGCGTTTATAGTCAAAGATACCACGTGATACGATGTCGCGAGATGCTAGTTCCCCACGCTCATCGTAGTCAAATAAAAAACGTCGTCCTTCATCATCTACGATGTGTGCTCCCTCACCCCTGAGTGCTTCAGTGAGTAAAAGTTTTCTAGCATATGGTGTATCGACAAACACCGTAGGGTGAAACTGCATAAACTCCATATCAGATAATTCTATCCCTTTCTCTACACAAATACCATGTATATCTGCTGATACGGTACGAGAATTGGTATTGAATTCATACAATGACCCTATGCCTCCTGAGGCTATGATGACATCATTTGCATAAATGGTAGTAGGTTCGTAATTGACCGTGGCTTTTACTCCATAACAACGCCCATCTTCTATCAATAAATCATAGACTAGGGTATTTTTCTGAAGTTGGTGCATGTTTTGCACCATCATAAAGTAATGCATATATCGCCCAGTGGCATCTCCACCTGCGTGGACTATACGTTCAACTGAATGTGCAGCTTCTTTCGTATAAAGCAAGTTTCCTTTTTCATCTTTGTCAAACTCCATGCCTTTTTCTATGATGTCCGCAGTGGTGTCCAATGAAGTTCGAGACAGTATTTCTACAGCTTTCTCATCATTATGATAAGCACCCGCAGCCATCGTGTCTTCTATATGTGAGGGGATGTCATTTTTATCTAAGGCAGTGACCATACCTCCTTGTGCATAAAAAGTATTGCACTCCCAAGGGATGTCTTTACATACGACCAGTACCTTTTTCTCTTTAGGTATGTTCATCGCAGCATACAATCCTGCTATGCCTGCACCGATAATAAGAACATCATACCTTTCATTCATACTATTTTTTGACTTTAATGTTCTTGGTCACTGTAGTTTCATCAACATGTACAGGGTTTGTTTTATAGCCACATCCTACTAAGATGATACAGCTAAGTGATGCTATAATTGCTTTATGAAAAAAGCTAATCTGATTTTGTCTCATTTGTCTTCCTTGCCTCAATTTAAAGTTTTAAAGCGTCAGGGTTGCTATCAAAAATATATCAATCTGTTAAGTCCAAAATGGCAAAAAGCTGTTGCCTTTGTGTACATAAAAGATGACACACTTTTTATAGCGGTGATACACCCCGGCTTTAAAATGGAACTCAATTATAATAAAAATTTATTAAAAAGCCTATTAATGCAGCTCAATACCTATGATTGTGACTGTAAAACGTTCATTGCTTCTAAAGTAATCATTTTTCACAGTAAATACTATGCGATACCTGAAGATAAAGTACCCGAAGTCACCATACCTTACTATACGGAACGTGCAAAAGGTACATTTATAGTGCCAAAAGATGAAGCACTCAAAGAGAGTTTTGAACGTATAAAAGCATTAATTACATGCAAAACGTAATACAAAACCTTCCTCACTCAGCAGGTGTCTATCAATATTTTAGTGATACGGGAAAACTTCTCTATGTGGGTAAAGCCAAAAATCTTAAAAATAGAGTCAAGTCATACTGGCGTTTCACACCTTCACTATCGCCCAACCTAAACCAAAGTTCCCGTATCATAAAGATGCTTCAAGAGGCAAAAAGACTAGAATATATTGTCGTTGAGAGTGAAGAAGATGCACTCATTTTAGAAAATTCTCTCATCAAGCAACTTAAACCAAAATACAACATATTATTGCGTGATGACAAGACTTATCCTTATATTTACATCGATGAATCTACAAATTTTCCACGTTTTGAAATCACACGAAAGGTTGTTAAAGGTAAAAATGTTACCTATTATGGTCCTTTTCCTACAGGTGGGCGTGCTTTACTTGATGCATTATATGAAGTCTATCCTCTTGTGCAAAAAAAGTCCTGTTTACGTGAAGGGAAAGCCTGTCTCTTTTACCAAATAAAAAAATGTCTTGCCCCTTGTGAAGAGAAAGTAACACCACAAGAGTATGCTTCCCTCATCATAAAAGCAAAAAAATCTATAGTAACTCGTAAACATCTCATCTCTACACTCCAAGAGAAAATGAACACTCTTGCTACACAAGAACGCTATGAAGAAGCAGCATCTATGCGGGACTCCATAGATGCCATCTCTACCCTAAATATCAGCTCAAACATTGACCTAGCAAAAGAATTAGATCTCGACATATTTGCTATTCAAAATGGAGATGAACGTGGTGTCATAGTCAAAATGTTTATGCGTCAAGGGAAAATCATCTCTTCTACTTACAATTATTTTCGCCATACCCATATTTTTGATGAGAATGCTGCCTATAAACAAGCACTTTTAGAGTTTTATACTATAGACAGCCCCAACAATGTAAAACAAATTTTAACAGCCCATACATTTGAAGACAGTCAACAAGTTGTCTCTACCCTAATCACACGTTTTGATAAAAAAATAAACATACTCACTCCTCAACGTGGAGCTAAATCGAAGCTTATATCGCTAGCACTACAAAACTGTCAAGAATTACTACGTAAAACCCAAGACCATAGCATCATGGAGCAACGCATTGCTGACCTTATGGACTTATCTGTCATTCCTTACCGCATCGAAACTTTTGACAACTCACACATGATGGGGGTTGCAACCGTGGGAGGCATGGTAGTATGGGATGAAGGAAAATGGGACAAAAAGTCTTATAGACGCTATGAGCTTCATGAGAGAGATGAATATGGGCAGATGAAAGAGATGCTTGTTCGTCGTATCGCAAAATTTATCTCTGAACCCGCACCCGACTTATGGATACTAGATGGTGGACAAGCAAATCTAAATCTAGCCTATACTCTACTGAAAGTTGCAAAGGTAAACTTAAATGTCATTGCCATAGCGAAAGAGAAACTTGATGCAAAAGCCCATCGTGCAAAAGGGGCCGCAAAAGACCTACTATATACAGCACAAGGTCTCATAGAGTTAAAACCCAATGACAAACGCCTACACTGGATCCAAAGGCAACGTGATGAAGCACATCGTTATGCCATAACCTACCATCAAAATAAAAAACGAAAAGAAGATACCCAAATCTCACTACTCAATAAAAAAGGTATTGGAAAAGCAAGTGTTAAAAAACTACTTGACTATTTTGGTACCTTTGAAGCCATAAAGAATGCATCTGCTGAAGAATTAACAAAAGTTACAAATACAAAAATTTCAGACATTATTAAAAATAATAATTGATAATTGCATAGAAATTGATATTTTTTACTAGAAATTCTCATAATTCATTCTATTTTTAGTTTAATTGTTATAAAGTTTGAGTAGTAGGGTTATAGCTTGATGTTTCCATAGGTTGACAAGGTGATGAGGAAACATAAAATATAGCCTCTTAGAGTAGAAGGCTAAACTTGCTGCAAAGTAAGGACAGAAAACCATGAGTCTCTCGTAGATTGTCAGGTTACAGATAGTGAACATTTTATACAGTGATAAAATGTTCATCATATCACTGCCATTCTTCCTAATAAAACTAAAAAAGGGGCAAGAAAATACTATGAATAGACCTAATCCAATTGATGAAGAGTATGTATTTGATAAAGGTTTGATTATTAGCTCAACAGACCTCGAAGGCATCATCACTTATACCAATAGAAAATTTTGTGAGATAGCAGGCTACACTAAAGATGAGCTCAAGGGTAAAAACCATAATATCGTTAGACATCCAGATATGCCAAAAGCTATTTTCCAAGAGTTGTGGGATACAGTACACTCAGAAAAAGAATGGACAGGGATTGTAAAAAACCTAAGAAAAGATGGAAAATACTATTGGGTGTATTCACATATTTCACCTATTAGCTCCGAAGGGGAAATTGTAGGATATACTGCTGCTAGAAGACCCGCTTCTTCTAGCGAGGTAGAAGAGACCATACCCATCTATCAAGATTTAATCATAAAAGAGAGTAACTAAAAAGAGGAGTCGGAAACAAAATGTATTATATATTAAATGAAACACATCAAGTTATTGCAGCAGATGATAATTTTCTAAGCTACTGCGATGTAACGCATATCAATGAATTATCTGTCAAGATTGCAAAAGGCGTTATTGGGTTTGACCTAGATACAAATGAAAATATCACTATTATCACGGAGTATACAAAAGAGATTTTTTCTATCAAACAAACAACATTTTCGAGTTTGCTAGGACAGCTCACACTGATAAATATCTCTTTGGCTACAAGTGATGAGGATGACAGTGACATCATATCCACTCTAAGTGATGGGAATGATAGTAGCATCATATCCACTCTAAAAGATGAGCCTAGTCCACTTATTGATTCTATCATAAAAGAAGAAGAAAACTTAGCTCTTGATGATATTAACCTAGATGAGATAGAGGCTGTTGCTAAGGAAGAGCAAATTACCTTTGAAGATCATCTAATATTAGATAATGATGTCCTGTCATTAAAAGAAGAAGCATCAAATCAAGAGGAAGAAAAAGAAAACCTTGCTCTTGATGATATCAACTTAGATGAGATAGAAACTTTTGTTGAGGATGAAAAAATACTTCCTCCACTTGACCTTCCTGATGACGGAGAACTCTTTGACCTTTCAGTAGATGATACACCTGATGACATACCACCAATGGATAAGGTTAACCTTGAAGAGACAGACCCTGAAGAACCTCTTGACCTAGGTCTTAGTGATAGAAATGACAATATAGACATAGCACTAGATACACCTCAGGAAAAAGAAAGTTCTGAAATCGTCATAGACAGTGAAAGCATTAGCCAAAAAATAGGCATCTCAAATGATGACTACAAAAACTTTTTAAATGATTTTATAGACACAGCACTAGCCCTTGAAAAAGATTTACAAAGCCTAGATGATGATACACGCAATGATGCCACTACTACCTTGTCACACTTAAGTGAGGTTTTACACCTTCCTATTATAGCTGATATCGCAGAAACTATAAAAGACAATAATTATCAAAGAGAAGATATAGAATCTTTATACAGTACACTTTCTCGTCTCACAACACAAAAAAATAATGAAGTATCCGAAGAAAATGTAGCTGTTGAAATAGTAGAAGAAAAACTTGAACTATTTGATGAACCAGTTTTAGAAACAATAATTCAAGAAAAGATAGCCCCAAGAGAAAAACCTACTGGAGAAAGTTTTGGTATTATTTCTCTTGAAGGTATCAAAGCCAAACATTTTGATTTTCAATTAGAAGAAGCGGCGAATGATTTATCACTCCCTGTGGAGCTTATAGAAGAATTTGTACATGACTTTATCGAGCAATCACATATAGAAACAAAAAAAATGTTACAAGCTTATGAAGATGGTGATTTAGATACTATACAAAAAATTGGACACTTGCTTAAAGGGGCTTCAAGCAATCTTCGCATAAATGCCCTCTCTGACACACTCTACAAAATACAATTTTGTGAAAATAGCAGTGATTTAGAAATCTTAATCAAAGACTATTGGGCTCACTTTTTGTCTTTTGAAACTCAAATTAATGCGATATCACGCTAAAAGGAAATAAACGATGACTATACGTAATAGACTCAAACTGATTGGACTTGTACCAATTACATTGCTCATACTGCTTTCTAGTTATTTCTTTGTCACTTCATATGTTAATTATGAAAAAGCAAATGCATTGAAAACTACGCTAAAAAACAATTCTTTACTTGATAGAACACTCATTAACATTGGGAAAGAGCGTGGTCTTACTGCACTCTACATAGGAAGTGAAGGACAAGAATTCAGGTCTCCTCTTGATCAGCAAAGAGCCATGCTCGATAAAGCTCTTAAAAATCTAAAGTCGGGACTGATTACAGAAGACACTTCGCGTCTACCGGTTCTACTTGAATTACTTGGTGAAAAAAGCCAGCTACAAAGCAATATGTATCAACAACTCGTAGACAACACATCTACACTCATAGATATTCGTAAAATGGTAGATACAACAAATGTAGATTTTAACAGCATATTTTTTGACAAATACACAAATAGCCTTGCAACACCTATACTTCAAAACCTTCTTGGAGTCAAAAATTACGCACTTGATACAGAAATTTCTTCTCTTATTTCTACCTTGGTTCAACTCTATACAGCAAAAGAAAATGCTGGTCTCGAAAGAGGATTTATTTCCTACTATGTGACAAAAAAATTACCTATGTCATTTGATGAAATTGCATTATGGGATGCGTTTAAAACAAAGGCAAACAGTTTTGACATCAAACAAGTAACCAATCCAAAGCTACGTAAACAATTGACATCTGTACTCTTTAATACAGAAGCAAGAGAATCTATGGAACAACTAGCGATGACTTCATCAGCGATTCAAACAGATATTGATAACGGAGATTATGCAGAAGAAGCGATGGACTGGTTTGCACTTCAAACCAATAAAATCACACAACTTTCAAAAGCAGAAATTATTGTCTCAAATACCTTGTGGAAAAAGTCTGATATTTTCCTGCAAAAACAACTTTTACTTCTAGCTATCGCAAGTTCTATTTGGTTACTGAGCTTCATTCTTGCCTACCTTGGATATACAACTACAAGAGATATTACAAGAAATATTAAAGAGCTTGAAGATGTACTAAATAACGCAGTTGATCAAATGAAAAGTTCTGATCAATATCTTGATTCAGATACTATGGCGATTGAAAATATTGAACTTGATACCCATGAGGGCACAAAAGAGGCCTATAAATTCTTGGAATCACTGGTTGAGACAGCTAAAGATGATAAACTCATTGCACTCCAAGCCAATGAAGCTAAATCTCTTTTCCTTGCCAACATGTCACATGAGATTCGTACACCACTTAACGGTATTGTAGGTTTTACTGAAATTCTACGCAGTACAAACCTCACAGAAGAGCAAGATGAATTCTTGGGCATCATTGATAAAAGTTCAGAGAATCTTCTTAGTATTATCAATAATATTCTTGACCTCTCTAAAATTGAGAGTAACAAGATTGAAATTGAAAATATTGTATTTGACGCAGCTGAAGAATTTGAGTCTGCTGTTGAAACCTACGCAGTCGCTGCTACAGAAAAAAATATTGACCTTAACTTCTATATGGATCCTGAAATTTCACCTAAACTCAAAGGTGACCCAACTAAAATTAAAGAAATTGTTATTAACCTTCTTTCTAATGCGGTTAAGTTCACATCATATGGTGGAGAAATTAATCTTGAAATCACAAATGTTAAAGATGAAAATGGTACAAATAGAATAAAATTCTTAGTACAAGACAATGGCATAGGTATGACAAAAGAACAACAGTCACGTATCTTTGATGCCTTTTCACAAGCTGATGTATCTGTTACTAGAAAGTATGGTGGCACAGGACTGGGCTTAACTATTTCTAGTCAATTTGCTGAACTTATGGGTGGATTACTCGAATTAGATAGTGCCAAAGACCATGGAACATCATTTTTCTTCTCTTTGCCACTTGAAGAAGTCACTTCGACTGACACTAGCTATGCACATGCTTTTACGGAACTTACGATTGGGAAATATGAACAAGATATTCCTACAAAACTAGACAATTATCTAAAAGTATACTTTAAGTACTTTGGACCATCAGTCAAACACTTTGAATCCATCTCTGACTTAAAAGAGCTTGACAACAATAATATGTGCAAGAACTACTGGGTAGACATAGATAAAGCAAAACAAAACATTATGGATGCCGTACACCATATGGACAAATCTAAACTCATTGTTATTGCAAATGTCACATCTCGAAATAAAGTTGAAGAACTAGGTATTTCACAGAGTAATGTTATCTTCAAACCTGTAACACTAACCAAGCTAAAAGCTGCTCTGAATGCTTCCGTTGATAGCGTACCTAAACTTGTTGAAGAAACCCTTGCTGTACAACAGATTAAATTTAACGCAAATGTTTTAGTCACTGAAGACAATATCATTAACCAAAAGCTCATCAAACGTATCCTTGAAGAGCATGGCATTACTGTTGACATTGCCAACAACGGTCTTGAATCTTTTGAAAAACGAAGATCGGGTACTTACGATTTACTTTTTATGGATATTCAAATGCCTGTCATGGATGGTATTGAAGCAACACACGAGATACTTGACTACGAAGAAGATGAAGAGTTAAAGCATGTACCTATCGTTGCATTAACGGCCAATGCACTTAAAGGAGACAGAGAAAGATTTTTGGCTGAAGGTATGGATGAGTATATTACAAAACCCATTGAGACAACCGAACTTCTCTATATCCTCAACAAGTTCTTGTCACATACAAGTAGCACAAAAGTATCACGGGTAACTCCTAAAAAAGTGGAAAAAGCCGTTCCAGAAAAGACAGTAAAAAAAGAAGACACTACAGAAGAGTTAACTTTAGTTGATGACCTAATTATGCCTGAAGCAGAAAATGATATTCTTTCTTTAGCTAATGAAGAGAAAAAGATTCTTATTGCTAAGAAATTTATTTTATCTCGTAGAGTGCTAGAAAAAGTGCTAGAAAATTTAGGATACACCTATGATGTCCTAGAAGATGTTTCTACACTTGAAGGCACCTTGGAAATAGGTGACTATGATATTGTATTTACTGATGCAAAACTTGTTTCACCTACTATCAGCGACTTAGATAAAAATATAGCTATAATTTCATCACGTGACACAAAAAATCTTCAAGAAGTGCAAGTGCAAAAAGGCGAGAGCATCCCTAGTACAGTATCAAAAGAAGAGATAAATAACTTAATCAATAAGTATAGAGGATAATAAAAATGGGATTAAAAGTACTCCTTGTAGATGATGATTTCATCAATAGAAAATTATTACAAACACTTCTAAAGAAAAATGAAACTGTCAGCGAGGTCATTCAAGCAGAAAATGGGTCTGATGCACTAGATAAACTCAAAAAAGAGACAGATGTTGACTTGATTTTACTTGATATTATGATGCCTATCGTTGATGGCGTAGAGTTTTTGAAAATATTTAGGTCAGATATGAAAAATGCTCATATACCTGTCATTGTCCTCTCAACAGATGATACGCGCAAAACAGAAGTTTTCGACAATGGTGCAAATGACTTTTTACGTAAACCAATTAAAGAAGATCAACTCTTTGCTAAAATGACACAGTGGTCTTAAGAATTAAGAATTAAGAATTTTGACATAGTCCGCTTGGACTCGTCAAGTTTATTTTACAAACACTTCTAGAAGTACCTCATCTATATCTGATACACCTATTATATTTATATTTTTCTTCACCTCACTTGGAATATCTTCCAAGTCTCTTTCTAAGTTTTTCATGGGAATGAGTACTTTTGTTACTCCTGCTTTATATGCGGCGATAAGCTTTTCTTTTAGCCCACCTATAGGAAGGACCTTACCTGCCAATGTCACCTCACCCGTCATGGCTATTTTGTTGTCTATCTTGTTTCCACTTAATATAGAAGAAATCACCGTCACCATGGCTATACCTGCAGAAGGCCCATCTTTTGGGGTAGCCCCTGCTGGTACATGTATATGAAGGTCATAACGCTTATATACTTCTGATGCATCAACCACAATACGGTCTTCTCTCTCTTTTGCACTATAGGGTATCACTGAAGGCATAATAGCTAAACGTTTTTCATCTATGAGTATTTTTACCAAAGAATGGGCGATACGCGCAGATTCTTTCATAACATCCCCAAGACTACCTGTAAGTTGTAAGCTACCCTTACCCTTGATTTTGATGGCTTCAATGGTAAGCACATCGCCACCAACTGCCGTCCATGCAAGTCCAGATACAATGCCCACTTGTGGCTTTTCATCTACCGTGGAGATTTCAAATACTTTTTTATCGCTAAAGTCTTCTAAGTTTTTCTTTGTCACAACAATGCTGTCTTTACTACTGTCTTCTAAAAGTTGTCGTGCCGTTTTTCGCATAAGTCCTGCTACACATCTCCTGAGGTTTCTAACCCCTGCTTCTCGTGTATATTCATCTATAAGTATTTTTAATGCTTTATCAGAAATGGAAAATTCACGACGCTTTAAGGCATGCTTTTTCAGCTCTTGAGGGACAAGATAACGTTTCGCTATTTCAAACTTCTCTTTAGGCGTATAGGAATTCAGTCCTATAAACTCCATCCTGTCTCGTAGTGGTGCAGGTATACGACCTAAATCATTTGCAGTAGCTATAAATATAGCATTTGAAAGATCTATGTTAAAGTTTAGATAATAGTCTCTATATTTAGAGTTTTGTTCTGGGTCAAGTATCTCCAAAAGTGCCGCTGTTGGGTCACCTCTCATGCTACGTCCTACCTTATCTATCTCATCTAGTACAATGACTGGGTCCATACTCTTAGCCTCTATGAGTCCTTGCACTAAACGTCCGGGCATTGCACCTACGTAAGTACGTCTATGTCCTCTAAGCTCATTTACATCTTCAAGTCCACCTAGTGCTATGCGTACTAACGGTCGTCCAAGTGCTGTGGCTATGGAGTTTGCCAAAGAAGTCTTACCCACACCTGGAGGCCCTGCGAAACAGAGTATCGCCCCTGAACTTTCTTTGTTTTTTATGCCACGTAACTCAGCCAATTCACGGACTGAGAAAAATTCTACTATACGCTCTTTTGGTTTTTCTAAAGCATAATGGTCTTTGTCTAGTTCATTAGCAACCTTAGCTATACTCAAGTTTTGTTTGGTCAATTTTCCAAAAGGAAGTTCTAGTACCCACTCCAAATATGTTTGCAACACATTGGCATCAGAAGAGTCAGGATGCATACGAGCAAAGCGGTCAAGCTGCTTAGATATTTCTTTAAAAGCATCTTCGCTCATTGCTGGCTTTAAGGCTTCTATTTTTTTTCTAAAATTTGCGACTTCTTCTTCTCGTTGTGTGTCTGTCCCTAACTCTTGCTGTATCTCTTTTAGTTGCTCTTTTAAGAAGTATTCTTTGTTGGTTTGTTCTATTTTGGAGTGTACTTTTGTACGTATCTCTCTTTGCACTTTAGCTGCTTCTATCTCTCCTGTGACCACATCTATGAGTCCTAAAAGTCTTTTTTCTACATTGCTTTCTATATAAAGTGCGTAAGCAATACTTTTATCTAACTTCAACATAGATGAAACCAAGTCAGCGATACGGTTTGGTTCATCATTTTCTTCTATGGTACGTACTAAATCAGCAGGAAAAGAGGAGTTTAGTTGTGACATTTTTTTTATTTTATCACGTAAAATACTCATCAGAGCATCTGCTTTTAGTTTATCAAAAGTTTCTAATTTTACCACATCAATGATGGCTTGATTGTATGAACCCTCTTGTATCTGTATTATTTTACCACGGGTAAGTCCTTGAAAAAGTATCTTCACTCGCCCATCAGGCAACTGCACTTTACGCATAATAGAGCCTATTACCCCCACTTTATACATAGTATCAAAGGTACGAGACCCTTCTTTCCCTTCTATGGAAGAGGTTACAAAAAGTAAAGAATTGTTTTCCATAGAAGCCGTGGCTGCATCTATATCTTTTTGATTGCTCAAAAAAATGGGGCTTATCATAAATGGGTAGAGAAAAAGTTCATCTTCTACTACTATGGGTAAAGTTGCTGGTAGTGCTTCGTAGTCACTCAGTTGCATGAATGTGTTCCTTTGGTTGAAAATAATGTATACATGGTGTAGTGTTATAGTGTAAGTTGCCTAAATTCTCATTTAGGCTCTAAAAAGGCATTAGTCAAAGATATGACCAATAATCCCTTTTTCAGGTGCAGTAATATCTGCCATTTCTACCACAGAGCCTATATTTTTAGCTCTATATATTTTTGCAGCACCTTTTTTTCCTGTTCTGTCATAAAGTGCCGCTATGTTTTCGTTAAGTAAGTACTGACTCATATACAAACGGATGAGTATAGTGTTTACCAGAGGAGCATAAGCTGAGCCTGGGTATCTAGCGATGTATGTATTGGCTCTTTCTATACTGTCCATAATCAACTTTTGGTCTTTATATACATCTTTTACACCCAAAAACGATGCCTGAAGCTTCAAAAAGTCTGTATATTCACGACTTTGGGTCTCTCCATAACGTTTATTGTATTCGTCCAAATAGTAATTTGCTAACAAATACTCTTCTTCATTCATATGTGCATGAGCTAGCATCATCACAGCCGTTGGCATGAGTGGTGAACGCATATG
>CAYXTZ010000032.1:0-12590 GCA_964468535.1 uncultured Sulfurovum sp. | reverse complement strand
ATTATAGTAGAAATAAATAGATAATGTAATGCGAGGATGATATATTGCCAAATTATGAAGAAGAACTAGAATTAGCCTTGGAAACAGAAGAACCCAAAATGTTTAAAGTATTTTTACATAATGATGATTATACTAGTATGGTATTTGTGGTAGAAGTGCTGACAGGTGTTTTTCATAAAACGAATGCCCAAGCAGAGCAAATCATGTTACATATACATGAGACAGGTAAAGCTGTCTGTGGGCTATACTCTTTTGAGATAGCACAAACAAAAGCACAACAAGTCAAACAAAGAGCGAAACAAAATGAGTTTCCGCTTTTAGCAACCATAGAAGAGGATAATTAATATGATAAGTTTAGCACTCAATGATGTATTTAAAGAAGCTGTAGTCTATGCAAAAGAGAACAAACATGAATATTTGACAGTGGAGCATCTGTTTTTATCGATAGTAAGAAGTCAGGCAGGTGTGGAAGTGCTTTCTACCTTACATGCAGATATTGCAGTGTTAGAAAATGGTATTATGGAACATATCTCTAAAACTATACCTTCACTAAGTGAAGCGGTAGAACCTTTTGAGACGGTAGCTTTGTCACGTGCGATTAATGATATGATGACACACATACACTCAGCAGGGCGTGCAGAGGCATCTATAGGTGATATGATAGCGGCTATATTTATGCAAGAACACTCATATGCTGTTTTCCTGATGAAAAAAGAAGGCATTTCAAGAGTAGATGTTTTAGAGGTAATATCGCACCGCAATGACAGTCCTATTCGTGGGAATGATGATGAGGCCGAAAAAGGAAAAGAGTCTATGCTAGACAAGTTCACTATGGAGCTAGTGGCACTTGCAAAAACAGGGAAAATTGACCCCGTAATAGGACGTGCAGATGAGATAGAGCGTGTGATGCAAACTCTTTGTAGGCGGAAGAAAAACAATCCTTTACTAGTAGGCGAACCAGGGGTTGGTAAGACAGCCATCGCTGAAGGTTTGGCATTAAGAATTAGCGAAGATGCTGTACCAGAGATACTCAAAGGTTCTAAGGTATTTGCTTTAGATATGGGTGCATTGGTAGCAGGTACAAAATATAGAGGCGACTTTGAAAAGCGTTTAAAAGGTGTCATACAAGAGCTTTCTAAACAAGAAAAAGCCATCATGTTTATAGATGAAATTCATACCATGGTAGGTGCTGGTGCAACGAGTGGTGGAAGCATGGATGCTTCAAATTTACTCAAACCTGCTCTAGCTCGTGGGGAGCTTAAATGTATAGGAGCAACTACTTATGCCGAATATAGAAACTTTTTTGATAAAGATAAGGCTCTTAGTCGTAGATTTGCTAAAATAGATGTAGATGAACCAAGTGCAGAAGACACCTTTACTATTTTAAAGGGTGTGCAGCATAAGTATGAAGATTATCATCACATCACATTTACAGATGAGGCATTGCGTTCTGCTATCGACTTGTCTGTGAAATATCTGCATGATAGGTTTTTGCCAGATAAAGCGATGGATATCATCGATGAGGTGGGAGCACACTTTATGCTAAAAGGTAAAAAAGATGTGCTTGTTGGGATAAAAGACATTGAACTCTCAGTAGCAAAAAGTTTAAAATTGCCAGCGACAGTTGTGGGAACGGATGATACAAAAAAGCTTAAAAGACTTGAAAAAGACATCGCAGTACATATTATAGGACAAGATGAGGCTATAAAGGCACTGGGTACAGCGATAAAACGTTCATACGCTGGGTTAAATGGTGACAATAAGCCTATAGGTTCTTTTCTTTTTGTGGGACCTACAGGTGTGGGTAAAACAGCACTTGCAACACAACTTTCACAAACGATGAATGTACACTTTGAAAGACTTGATATGTCTGAATACATGGAACCTCATGCCATTTCTAAGCTAGTGGGAGCACCTCCAGGATATGTAGGTTATGAGCAGGGTGGATTGTTAACTGAGATGATAAAAAAGAACCCACACACAGTTCTTTTGTTGGATGAGATAGAAAAAGCACACCCAGACATCATGAATATCTTACTTCAAGTGATGGATGGAGCAAAACTTACAGACAACAATGGCATAGTCTCTGACTTTAAAAATGTTGTACTTATCATGACTTCTAACCTAGGTACAAAAGAAGCAAATGTGATGGGTTTCAATAAAGACAGTTCAAGTAAAACGGATAAGGCATTAAAAGCGTACTTCTCCCCAGAATTTAGAAACAGACTTACTGCTACTATAGAGTTTAATACACTTTCACTAGAGGCACTCATAACCATAGTAGATAGAGAAATAGACAAACTAAACTTTTTACTTAAAGGTAAAAAAGTGAAAGTTAAACTCAATAAAAAAGCCAAAGAATATTTGGCTAACGAAGGCTATGATGAGCGTTATGGTGCTAGACATATTGCTCGTGTGATAGACCTAAAAGTAAAAGAAGCACTGACTGACGAAATGCTTTTTGGTACACTTAAAAAAGGTGGCTCTGTAAAAGTTGGCTTTAAAAGTGATGCCTTGGTATTTGAGTTTACAGCAAAATAAGCACAGAATGGAAGATGAGTTTTATGTACCCAAACTAAGCCAGTATTTTTTGGCTTTTCCTAACCCTTATTATGCAGATGATGGAGGACTTCTCGCTTATGGAGGAGACCTTTCTTCACAGAGGCTTCTTGCTGCATATAAAAAAGGTATTTTCCCTTGGTTTTCAGAAGGAGACCCCATTTTATGGTGGTCTCCAAATCCACGACTTTTACTTTACCCTCAAAACTTCAAGCTTCGTAAATCTTTTAGGCGGGTGTTACGTTCTGGAAAATTTACAGTGACATTTGACAGACATTTTCCTGAAGTAATCAAATATTGTGCTTCTGTACCACGTGAAGGACAAGAGGCAACATGGATAGTCTCTGAGATGCTACAGGCATACATGAGGCTGCATGATGAAGGATTGGCACACAGTGTAGAGGTCTATGCAGATGAGGTGCTAGTAGGCGGTTTGTATGGTGTGGCTTTGGGTAAAGCATTTTTTGGTGAGTCCATGTTCTCATTGGTTTCAGATGCTTCAAAAGTTGCTTTTAAAGCACTAAGTGATGTCTTAGGTAGCAAAGGTTATGATTTTATAGACTGTCAGATGAAAACAGACCATATGATTGGTTTAGGTGCCCAAGTAGTGCAGAGAGATTTTTTTCTTTCCCAGCTAGAAGAAGCAGTAGATAATCCAACAGATTGTGGTCCATGGCATGATTTTGAATGGAAATATAAGGAATGAAAAATGGTAAATAGAGAGTTAGGGTTTTCTTTATGGCTAGACTTTGTAGAGAGAGATTTTTTAAACAATGAATTTGAATCTTTAATAGAAAAAGGCATTATTAACGGTGCTACATCTAACCCATCTATTTTTGCATCTGCGATTACAACATCACCTGCTTATGCGGAGCAACTTGAAAATCTACAAGGTTTAAATGCTAAAGAAAAATATGAGGCATTAGCTATTGAAGACATAAGAACAGCAGCACAGGCATTAAAGGGTTCTTATGATAGTGGAAATGATGGATATATCTCTATTGAGGTTGACCCATTTTTATCTAATGATACGCAAGGTACTATAGAAGAAGGGAAACGACTTTTTGCGGCCATTGGTGAACCTAATGTCATGGTAAAAGTTCCTGCAACTGATGCAGGATATGATGCAATGACTGAACTACTTTCTACGGGTATTTCGGTTAATGCTACACTTATTTTTTCCCCTAAACAAGCAAAAAGATGTTTAAAAGCTATGAAAAAAGGTTTAGATGCATTTGAGGCGAGTGGTGGAGGGCGTTGTGAAGGGGTTATTTCTATATTTGTAAGCCGTTTTGATAGACTTTTGGATGCAAGTCTAGCACTAGAAGGTTTGGATGTGGCTAAAACAGGCATCTATAATGCTGCAAAAATTTATAATCTTATAGAAAAAAATCGTACACCAGCAGTACGTACACTTTTTGCAAGTACAGGCGTAAAGGGTAATGATTTAACATCAGACTATTATATGAGAGAACTACTAGCTCCTCACTCAGTAAATACTGCACCATTAGCCACGATAGAGTCATATATAGCAGAAGAAGCATCTGCAGCGAAACTTCCCATTGAGGATGATATCTTAGATGGATATTTTACGCAATTAGCAGACAACGGTTTTGATATGGATGAGGTATATGCAGAGTTACTTAAAGATGGATTAGAGGCATTTGAAAAATCATTTCAAGAGATGCTAGATACTTTAAAATAAATGATACACAGTAAAGGAGTAGCATGGAAGAGAAACTAAAACTTTATCTTAGAACAATGATTAGTAATAAAGGTTCTGATTTACATATAAAATCAGGGTCTCAGGTTAGGATACGTATCCATGGTGTTTTAAAAGTATTGGGTAAAGATATTTTAACAGCCCAGATGCTTGAAAAATTAGCCAAAGAAATAACCACTCCAGACCAATATGAAAAACTTGTTATAGATAAAAACTTAGACTTTTCTTATGTGCTTGGAAGCGAAAATAGATTTCGTGTAAACTTCTTTTATCAAATGGATGGACTTTCTGCCGTATTTAGGATTATTCCTGTTGATATTTTATCTCTTGATGATTTAAATTTACCTCCAGTTATTGAAACCTTTACCGAAATACAAAGAGGGCTAGTGCTAGTAACTGGTGTAACAGGTTCGGGTAAATCAACCACACTTGCGGCAATACTTGATAAGATTAATAGAGAACAAAAAAAGCATATCATTACCGTTGAAGATCCTATAGAATTTGTACATAAAGACAGAGGATGTCTTATAAACCAAAGAGGAATAGGGCAAGATGCTCACTCTTTTTCAGATGCACTAAGAGCAGCTCTTAGAGAAGACCCTGATATCATACTGGTTGGGGAAATGAGGGATCTAGAGACGATTGATATTGCATTGCACGCAGCCAATACGGGACACTTGGTTTTTTCTACATTGCACACACTTGATGCAAAAGAGACCATAGATAGGATTGTTGGTATGTTTGGAAATGAAGAGCAAAACCGTATTCGTATGTCTTTGGCATCTGTTCTTGAGGGTGTTATCTCTCAAAGGCTCATCCCTGCTATACGTGGTGGTAGAGTAGCAGCTATTGAGATTTTAAAAAAGACCGCAAGGATAGAGCAACTCATCGCAGAAAATAGAGATTCTGAAATACCAGATGCACTTTCTGAGGGTAAAGAAATATATGGTACACAAACTTTTGACCAAGCAGTACTTGATATCTTGCGTAGAGGTGAAATCACTGAAGAGACTGCATTAGAGTATGCCACAAACCCAGCAGATATGAAACTAAAAATGCAAGGGGTTGGTAAAGGTGCTATTGTTCAGGATGACATAGATGAGAAAGAAGAAGAGGTTTTTGGCTTTAAAGAAGAAGAGGATGAGGAATCTTAGGCTATTGTGAATGGTAGTTTAATGTAAGTTCGGTATAATTCGCATCTCATTTTTCTTCATCTATCTAAAGTAGTTATGAGATTTTAACTGAGCCGTAAGGCGAAGCTTTAGTGAGAGGAATTGGATGAGAGCTTTGCTCTTATCCAAGGAGAATATTATCAAACAAGAAGGACAGAAATGTTAGAAGGTATCGTTAGAGAGAGTATCGGGAAACGTACTGCAAAAGTACTTAGAAGAGATGGTTATCTAACTGCTAACCTTTACGCAAATGGCGTAGAGAACATTCAAGCTGCGTTTAAACGTGGTGAATTTGTGAGAGCAGTTAGAAATAAGGAGAGCCTTGCATTTGCTGTAAAAGTAGGTGATACTGAATTAAATGTAGTCATTCAAGAGTATCAACTACACCCAGTAAACGGTGATGTTAAGCACGTAGACTTAAGAGTAACAGTGCCAGGGCAAGTCACAAATTTCCTTGTGCCAGTTACTATGCATGGAACACCAGTAGGACTTAAGAATAAAGGTGTACTTGTTTTGTCTAAAAAGAGATTAAAAGTTAGAGGGGCTATTGAAGATATGCCTACTAACTTTGATATTGATGTTGAAGCATTGGACAGAGATGACTCTATTTTAGTAAAATCTATTGAAGTGCCAGCAAATTGTATCTTGATGGACAAAGCAAATGTTGCTGTTTGTGGTGTAATTAAAGCTAAATAAGAATATGACACTTTTTGTAGGTCTCGGAAATCCAGGACCACAGTACGAAAATACGCGTCATAATATCGGTTTTAAAGTCATCAATAAACTTATAGATGACTTTAATACAAATGGAAACTCTGTACGAGATATCTCAAAAAATACTTTTCATGGGAAACTTTATCGCTCAACAAATACACTTTTTTTAAAACCTACTACGTACATGAACCTTTCGGGTAAATCAGTCCAGCCTATAAAACATTTTTTTAAAGTAACGCTTGATGATGTGATAGTCATTCATGATGATATTGACTTGCCTTTTGGTGCGCTACGTTTTAAAAAAGGGGGTGGACATGCTGGACATAATGGGTTAAAATCTATTGATGAATATATCGGTAAAGAGTACCTTAGGGTAAGGGTAGGTGTAGGGAAACCTGAACACAGATCACAGGTAGCAGACTATGTTTTACATGATTTTTCAAAAATTCAAATGGAAGTACTAGAGAAGCTCATAGAGCATGTGGCAAATGCATGTCAAAAGCTTGTAGAACAAGACTTAAATACGGTAAAATCTTTTTATAGTTTAAAGTCTATAGAAGGACTAGAAAAAGAAAGGTAAGATGATGAGTATATTACAGCCTAAACTCTACTTTTACTATCTTTCAAAACTGTATATAAAAAACCTTTTAGTCATTCTCTTTGGGCTTTCCTTTGCTTTTGCAGCCATTGATTATTTTCAACATGCACAAAAATTAACTATATCAAGTAATTATAAAATCCTTTATATTTTTTATATGTGGCAACAAGCACTAGGGCTTCTTTATCCGCTTGCTATCGTTTTTGCATTGATTATGACTAAGTTATCACTCATTAGAAATAATACTATGGGTGCATTACATGCATTTGGGTACAGTAAAAAGACGCTATTGACGCCATTTTTGCTTGTTTCTATGATAACCTATGGGATTTTTACATTTTTACATACTACAGAATTTTCGTATGCTAAAGATAAAGCCTCTTTGCTACTTAAAAATCAAATAGATGCCTACAGCGTCAATAATCTCTTTTTTAAATATAATGATACTTTTGTCTATATAAATGAACTTGACCCCATAGCTCAAAAAATCAAAGATATCACCATTTTTAAAGTAGAAGGATATCAAGTGCGTTATACGATAAATGCACCAAGTGCCACATTTGATGGCTATGTATGGGATGCGGTGGATGCGACAGTAAAAACGCATAACTATGATAATGATGGAGAACTTATTAAGTATAGTGTTGAGCATAAAAAAAATATTAAAACACTTAAAGGATACAAGCCTAAAATTATTGAATCTCTTTATGAAGGAAAAGCACTTAATAGTGTTGATGCATATAATACATGGAAACTCCTACGTAAACAAAATCTAAACTCAGATAAAATACGGGCTGCTTTTTACGATAAAGTATTTGTACCTCTTTTTTCTATTGCTTTGGTACTTATTTTGTTTTTCAAGCTCCCATTTCATGCAAGAATGATGAATCTAGGAGCTGTTATAGCTCTTTCCATGGGTGTCACCTTTGTTATATGGGGACTACTCTTTGGCATGGCACAAATAGGAGCAAATGGTGTGATAGCCCCTGAGATATCTGCAGTTTTACCTATTGTGCTATTATGGATATATGCTATATATGTGTATGTAAGAGATGAGAAAAGTTTAGACTAGAAGACAATTGGAGCAGAACTCCAGCTAAAAACACCTAAATATGCGCTACTAGCTCTTTTTTAGTCATTTTTAGATAAAATCACCCTAAAATAGATATGTAAACTTAGGATAAAAAATGAATATTGACGCGAATGCTTTGGCAGAAAAATATGGAACGCCATTGTATGTGTATGATTTCGACATGATTGAAAATAGATATAACACACTTAAAGATGCATTTTCAGGTAAGAAATCTATCATCAACTATGCAGTCAAAGCAAACTCAAATCTCTCTGTCATTGCACAGTTAGCAAAACTAGGAGCTGGAGCAGACTGTGTGAGTATTGGTGAGGTGAACCGTGCTATTACTGCTGGAGTTGATAAGTATAAGATTATATTTTCTGGTGTGGGTAAACGCGATGATGAAATACGTGAAGCACTGGAAAAAGATATTTTGATGCTTAACCTTGAGAGTGAAGCTGAGATGAAGCGTGTGGAGTTGGTAGCAAAAGAGTTAGGCAAAGAAGCGCGTATTTCTATACGCGTTAATCCAAACATTGACCCTCAAACACATCCTTATATATCTACGGGTTTACATGAAAATAAGTTTGGTGTAGAGATAGACATGGCAAAACGTATGTATATTTATGCTAATAAGTCTGAGTTTTTAAATCCTGTAGGCATTCATTTTCATATAGGTTCGCAGCTGACTAAACTAGACCCTATTAGAGAATCTGCACAAATTGTGGCAGATTTGCTGCGTTCGCTTAAAGCCATTAAAATCGACATTAAATTTTTTGATGTAGGTGGGGGCATAGGTGTAGTTTATGATGATGAAGTGACTATCTCACCCACAGACTATACACAAGCCATATTTCAAGCAACTAAAGGGCTTGATGTCACATTACTTTGTGAACCAGGACGTTATATAGTAGCAAATGCAGGCGTATTTTTTACCAAAGTATTGTATGAAAAAAACAATGATGCTAAGCGTTTTGTCATCGTAGATGGCGGCATGAATGACCTTATCCGTCCAAGTCTTTATAATGCCTATCATAAGATAGAGGCTCTAGGGGTTGAAGGTGAAAAATCACCCGCGGATGTAGTGGGTCCCGTGTGTGAAAGTGCTGATTTTTTTGGTAAAGACGTACCACTACCAGCACTAGAACATAATGATTTACTAGTGATACACTCTACTGGTGCGTATGGTTTTACTATGGCTTCTAACTACAATACCAGAGCAAAAGCAGCAGAAGTTGCCATAGAAAATGGCAAAGATAGGCTCATACGTAAGCGTGAAACGTACGATGACCAAGTACGTTTAGAATTAGAGTATTTGAAGGTTTAAGATGACGATAGACGATTTAAGATTAAAAATAGACAGCATAGACAACACTCTCCTAAAGCTCTATAATGAGCGTATGGACTTAGTGCATCAAGTGGGTGAACTTAAAAACACTACAGGTACTCCCATCTATCGTCCCGAAAGAGAACAAGCTATCTTAAATCGCCTAAAGAGCCAAAACAATGGAAAACTCACAGATGCTGCTATAGATGCACTTTTTTTAGAAATGTTTGCAGTGGCTAGAAACCTAGAGTTACCAGAAGCTGTAGCATACCTTGGACCAGAAGCAAGTTTTACGCATCAGGCTGCTGAAGGTAAGTTTGGTGCTATGAGTACTTACTTGCCTATAAGTTCTATCCAGGGTGTTTTTCGTGAAGTTTCCAAGGGAACGGCTAAGTTTGGTGTTATACCAATCGAAAATTCATCTAACGGAATTGTGAGCGATACGATTTCTTGTTTAAGTGAATATAATCTTAAAATCATTGCAGAAGTGATGATAGATGTGCATTTGGCATTTGCTACATTAAATGATGATATTAAGAAAATAACAAAGATTTACTCTAAAGATATTGCCTTTGGACAATGTAGAAAATTTTTAGAAGATTTAGGCTTAGATGAGGTAGAACAAATCCCTGTAGAGTCTACAGCTAAAGCGGCAAAACTTGCTCTTAAAGATGAAAGAGCAGCTGCCCTTTGCCCTGCAGTAGCGGCTAAGTTAAATAACTTGCCTATACGCTTTAACAATGTAGAAGACAGCGTCAATAACAGAACACGTTTTTTTATTATTTCTAATTTTGATAATGCAGCTTCAGGAGATGATAAAACATCTCTCTTAGTCAAACTGTCTAACAAGCCAGGTTCACTGGTGGAATTTCTAAATTATTTTGAAGCAGCAGGGCTGAATCTTATGAAAATAAAATCACATATTGTGGAAGGTGTCTCCATTTTCTTCATAGAATTTAATGGGCATAAAGACGATGAAAATGTGAAATCTGTTTTATTGAAAATGAAAAACGAAATTAAAGTATTGGGTTCTTATGTAAGAGAGTCAGATGATGTGTATGCTGAAGATAAATCATGAAATACAATAAAGTATTAGAAGATATAAAAACCTATGAAGCAGGAAAACCGATAGAACTCGTGGTACGTGAGTTTGGTATTTCCCCTGAAAACGTAGTAAAGTTAGCTTCAAATGAAAACCCTATAGGTACAAGTCCTGCTGTGGAAAAAGTGATTATTGAAAATGCAAATAAAGCACATCTTTATCCTGATGATTCGATGTACGAACTCAAAGCTGCGTTGGCTTCAAAATATACTGTGCATGAAGACAACATTATTATTGGAGCAGGTTCAGACCAGGTTTTAGAGTTTATTTCACGTGCAGTTTTAGATGAACATTCTTCTGTTTTGATGTCAGCTGTTACCTTTGCAATGTATGAAATATATGCAAAACAAATGGGTGCTAAAGTATATAGGACTGCAAGTTATGAACACAAGTTTGATGAATTTATGGAAGCATATAACATGTATAAACCTAAAATTATTTATTTGTGTACACCAAACAATCCAACAGGAGATGCAACATCTAAAGAAGCAGTTTTGGAGATTGTTTCTGCGGTGGATGAAGATACACTCATTGTAGTTGATGGTGCTTACATGGAGTACGCTTCTGCAAAAGACAGTAGATATGCGATTGTTCCTCATGATTTATTATCTTATCCTAATGTTATTTACTTGGGTACTTTCTCTAAAGCCTATGGCTTAGGAGGTATGCGTGTAGGGTATGGTATCGCTACTACTGATATGATAAAAGAGCTACATAAAATGCGTCCCCCATTTAATATCTCTACCCTTTCTTTAGTAGCAGCTATTGAGGCATGTAGAGATGAAAGTTTTGTAAAAGATTCTATTATTTTGCACCAAGAACAAATAAAACGCTATGAGGGTTTTGCAAAGAAAAATAGATTTAACTATATTGAGAGCTATACAAATTTCATTACTTATCTTTTTTCTGATACTATAGACTCCACAGAGATTTCAGATGCATTGCTAAAACGAGGTGTTATCATACGAAACCTTGCATCATATGGTATGAATGCCATACGTGTTACAGTGGGGACGAAAAAACAAAACGATTTGTTTTTTAAGCACTTCATTGAGGTTCTAGTTTGAAAAAAGTATTGCTTGTAAAAAATTCTGAAGTAAAAGTAAAACCTTTTATGTTAGATGACTTTATTCAGGGCAAAGAGAGCAGTACTAAGAGGAATAAGATAACTAAAAAGTCTCTTAAATATTTAGCTGAGGAGCTTGGCTTAGGTTATGACGAGGCACAAATTATTTTTACTAAAAAAATGATAACGGCATATTTGGAAAGATTGGGATAGTATGAATATACAGACAAGCTCTATAGAAGAGCTCAATACTTTAGCAGAAGATATTAGACAAAAGATACTGGACACTGTGAGTAAAAATGGAGGACATCTTTCTTCTACTATGGGTGCAACTGACTTGATAGTGGCAATGCATAAAGTATTCGATGTGGAAAAAGACCCTTTTATTTTTGATGTAAGTCATCAAGCGTATGCACATAAACTTATTACAGGACGATGGGATAGTTTTGATACCTTACGTCAGTTTGAAGGTATGTGTGGATATACCAAGCCAAAAGAGTCAACATACGATTATTATGTTGCAGGACATTCTTCGACATCTATATCTTTAGCTGTAGGTGCGGCAAAAGCAATTGCATTAAAAGGTGAAGACAGAGTCCCTGTAGCATTCATCGGTGACGGTTCTATGTCTGCTGGAATGGTCTATGAGGCAATGAATGAACTAGGGGATAAAAAATACCCTGTAGTCATCATACTTAATGACAATGAAATGAGTATTGCGAAACCTATTGGTGCTATATCAAAACTTCTTTCGCAAACTATGGCAGGTTCTTTTTATCAGAAGTTTAAAGGAAAAGTAGAAAAAGTGTTAGAACATTTACCTGAGTCTGCTTCTTATATGGCAAAACGTTTTGAAGAGTCTTTAAAGCTTATCACGCCTGGCATCTTGTTTGAAGAGTTGGGTATCGAGTACATAGGTCCTGTAGATGGACATGACATCGAAGCACTTATCGAGACCATGGAAGTTGCTAAAGCTTTAGGTAAACCAGTAATTATTCATGCCCAAACCACTAAAGGTAAAGGCTATGAGATAGCCGAAGGCACGAAAGAGCATTGGCATGGTGTAAGTGCTTTTGATTTAAAGACTGGCATCGCAGTTAAGAAATCAGGGGCAAAAGCTGCCACTACTATCTTTTCTGAGACTTTAGTTGCATTGGCAGATGCAGATGAAAAGATAGTTGGGGTAACTGCTGCTATGCCTACTGGTACAGGTATGTCTGCTGCCATAGAAAAATACCCAGAGCGTTTTTGGGATGT
>CAYXTZ010000031.1:0-12638 GCA_964468535.1 uncultured Sulfurovum sp. | reverse complement strand
AAAGCTCTTACTTCAGGATTGTAAAGTTTAATGCCCATTTTTTCTTTAAGTGTTTGAAGCATAAGTGCTTCTTCGTTAGAGATAACAGAATTAAAACGAATTGTTTCTGCTTTTTTTACTGCTTCTATAGCAGCAGTAAAAGCCTTTTTATCTTTACTTACGCCTCTGTTTTCAAAATCATAAGCAAAGCGTGCAGCACCATCAAGTGAAACATAGTTCCATTCATTGGTCACACGATATATTTTGTCTTCTCTATTTTCTATAGAAGTAGGTTTGACCTCATAGTAAATATGAAAACCATCCGATGAGTGTGCAGATACAGCAGGTACTCTTGTTAAATCCCAAGCATTTGAGCTATATACAAAATCTACTGATGCCAAAGCTCCCACAGGACAAACAGCAATACACTCACCACAGCTCTCACAGTCAAGAGAATCAGTACCATCACTAGGACCAATGAGTGATTTTTGGAGCTTGTTCCACATAGAGTAAGCATCTTTAGGCATTGTGCTTTTATATGCTTTGTCTAGGTCTGCACCACCACGTTTTATGGTTGTAATGGCGGCATCACCTATCATGTCCTTACAGACGGTCGTACAGCGTTCACAGACGATACAAAGTGCTGGGTCATAATGGATATTGTCATTCCAGTCTATGGTTTCTCTTTTTGTATCTGGTATGGTATAGGATTGTGAGTCAATTGCTAGCTCTAGTGTATAGTTTTGCAATTCACACTCACCAGACTTATCACAGACTCCACATTGCAAAGGATGATTCACATCATATACTTCCATGATAGCTCTACGCTCTTCAAGAATAGTTGGAGTAGATGTCGTAACCTCCATGCCTTCTTTCACCTTAGCATTACAAGAATACACTTGTTTCCCATCTACTTCTACTAGACATATGCGACATGCTAATGTCGGCGAACATCTAGTAAGGTAGCAGATTGCGGGGATAAACACATCATTCGCTCTTGCTGCGTTTAATATAAACTCACCCTCTTTAGCTTTACACTCAACGCCATCTATGGTAATATCGACCATATCATTGATTATTTGCACTTCGCCCATATTGCTTCCTATCTTTTTATTATTAACCATTCAAGATTAACACTTATAAATTTAGTATGAGGATATCAAAGATGCACTTAAGTCTCACTCAAAAGCTTAATGAGTCTTTTTGTTCATCTCCAATGTGTATCAATTTTAAACACATCTATTGAGCTTCATAGATATAAACCAAATCTTGCATATTATCTCTGCTGCATTTATATAGCTACACTAATTTTATACATAAATTAAAGTTATATATGTTATAGTTTCTACGAAATTTCATTCAAAGGGCCTATAACGCTCTAATTAAAGGGTATATAATATGGCTTCAGAAAAAATAGTAGACATCGCAATTATTGGTGCAGGACCTGGGGGAATGGCTTCTGCCATTGAAGCAAAACTAGCTGGTATTGATAATATTATGGTTTTTGACAAAGCAGCACACCATAACGATATGATTCACAAGTTTTATAAAAAAGGTAAAAGAGTAGACAAAGACTGGATGGGCAGAAAAGCTGAATTTGAAGGCAGTGTAAGTTTTGATGAATGTTCAAAAGAAGAATACATTAAACAAATGGACGATTTACTCTCCAGTCATGGTCTTTTAGAAAAGTTTGTATATAACACAGAAATTTGGAATACTGTTAAAGGGGAGGATGGACTCTTTATCGTGAAGCTAGATGAAGACAACATTGTTAAAGCTAAAAATGTAATCGTATCTGTAGGAAGAATGGGTAAACCAAACAAACCAGGATACAAATTTCCCAAGGCAATTAGACCAAGATTAAATTTCAACCTTTCTAAAGTTTGTAACGGCGAAAGCGTTATGATTGTTGGTGGTGGTGATACTGCTGGTGAGTACGCTTATGGTCTAGTAGAGCTTGAAGACATGCAAGATTGTACAGTTACTCTTAACTATAGAAAACCTGAAATAAACAGAATGAACCCTATGAATACTGAAATGACAATGAAGTATATAAATAACGGTAAACTTATTAACAAAATGGGCGTAGATGTTGAAAGTGTTGAGCCCAAAGGTGCTGCAGGAGAAGAGAAAGTTCAAGTAAACTTTACAGATGGTACATCTGAAGTATATGAAAGAATCGTATTTGCTCTTGGCGGAACAAGCCCTAAAGATTTCTTAGTAAATTCAAAAATAGAGACTGGTAAATGGGATGAGCCACTCATGGACGAAAAAACACTTGAAACAAATATTTCAGGTCTTTACACTATCGGTGATGTAGTAACAGACCAAGGTAGTATTGCTCTTGCATTTAATCATGCATCATTTGCTATGAATGACATTGTTGCTAAAAATAAATAATATCTCTTAAGTAAAGACTTGAACTTTCAAGTCTTTACTAGCCAAACTTCCCACAAAATAAACTCAAATTTTTTAGTAAAACCTAAGTATATAAAATAAAATGAGGGGAAAATGTGTTTATGCCTCTTCTTTTGCAGCTTTGGCAGCTTCTTTCTCTGCAAGTTTTTTTGCTTTTTCAGCTTCTTTTTCTGCTAGAAGCCTTGCTTCCTCAGCCACTCTTTCTTCTTCTTCTTTTTTTGCGACAACAAAGTCTTCTGCATTTTTGGCACGTACTTCTTCATCTAACTTTTTCACAACAACTGTCCAGTCAACTTCATTGAACTTTAGTGAATTCATAAGATTATGCCCAGTCTCTCTAACGACATCTGCAGATTTTTGGATAGAGCTATAATCCCCTACTTCAAACATAAATATGCCTACTTCGTTTACTTGTATCCCTTGGTCGATGAGTTCAACCATTCTGTCATAAAAATCATCATGTAAATGTCTTAAATCATAACGTTTCATTAGTAGGTTCCTTTCTGGGCAAAGCCCATAAACGACTCTTCAGCAGAGTACTCAATCGACTGGTCGATTTTAGATTTAGCAGTATATTTCTGGGCAAAGCCCATAAACGACTCTTCAGCAGAGTACTCAATCGACTGGTCGATTTTAAAATCTCTCACATATTTCATTATCTATCTACCTCTCCGAATACAATGTTCGTAGTCCCTATAATAGTAACAACATCTGCCAAATATGTACCTACAAGAAGGTTTTGCAACAATCCTGTATGAAAAAAACTAGGTGCTCTACATTTTAGTCTATATGCATATGGTTCACCTTCAGATTTAATGTAAAAACCAAGCTCACCTTTTGGTGATTCGGTTGGGACATACACTTCACCCCTGGGTGGTCTCATACCTTGGGTTACAAGTACAAAGTGTTGCATAAGTGCATAATTTTGTGTCATTATCTCTTCTTTGGGTGCTGAAATGTATTGAGGTGCATGAGCCATGAGTTGAGGCTCTGTCTCTTTATATATTGGGATAAGCTGTCTTAAAATACGCGTAGACTGCTTCATCTCTTCCATATACATTCTAAAACGCCCATAGGAGTCACATCTATCTGAAGTAGGTATATCAAAATCAAGTTCAGGGTAAAGCTCATACGGCTCTTCTTTTCTAATGTCCCATTTAACACCAGACCCCCTAAGCATAACACCTGAACAGCCCCAAGACAGTGCATCTCCTGCAGAGATAACCCCTACATCCTCTAAACGCATTTTCCAAATACGGTTTTCATTTAACAATGCTCCATAGGTATGTTCAACTTCATGGTCTATCTTGTCACAAAATACTGCAAGGTTTTCCAACCAACCTGCAGGTAAATCAAGAGGTACACCACCTATACGTACAGCGGAGTGTGTAAGTCTAGCTCCACAGTAGTCTTCCATTAAATCCATCGCATATTCACGTTCACGGAAGGCATAAAGAAAGACGGACATCGCCCCAACATCTAGTGCATGTGTTGCCACAAAGAAAAGGTGAGAAATGATACGGTTAAGCTCTAAAAGCATCGTACGAATAGCCTGTGCTCGTCTTGGTGCTTCAATACCAAGCAACTTCTCAACCGCTAATGCATACGCATAGTTATTTGAAGTAGAAGCAATGTAATCAAGTCTGTCCGTGGTTGGCAAAAATTCATTATAGGTCATATTTTCTGCCATTTTTTCGATACCACGATGAAGGTATCCTATATCAGGATAGGCTTTAACGACTTTTTCTCCATTAAGTTCTAGTACTAATCTAAGCTGTCCATGTGCAGAAGGATGCTGTGGACCAAAGTTGATAACCATTGTATTGTCATCACGCTCAAAATTGAGATTTTCAAAAAATGGTGTTAATTTATTGGGTACTTGCATACTCTCCCCTATCTTCTCTCATCTAATTGTTTAGATGTTTTTTTATTGTAGTTTACGAGTGCTGTTTCACTGTACTCTATCTCATTTTCTTCTTCGTTATATTCTGCTCCAAATGGTACTTCATAACCAACACGTGAAAAACGTTTTGTATCTTCTATATCTATCTTTCCTGGATCTCTATTTTCAGGACCGATGATGTCTCTGTATTCTTTACCAAAGATTTTATCTACCTCGTACCAAGATGCAAATTCGTCTCCGTGCAATGGATAGGTTTTAAGCAAAGGATGTCCTTCCCAATCATCTGGCATAAGAATACGTTTTAAGAATGGATGATTATTCACCTTGATACCAAACATATCAAACATTTCGCGTTCAGCAAAATTTGCAGACTTAAAAAGAGGCTCAATACTTTCTATCGCTGCTCCATTGGCTAAACGACAATGTACTCTTACTCTTTTTGCAATAGTCACGTTAAGAAGTTGCCAAAAAAGTTCAAATTCATTATCTTGTGCTAGGTAGTCAACTGCTGATTGTTCTGAACACTGTAAATAAGCACAACTTTCTTTAAGTATTTTCATCACCTTAAAATTGTCTTCTGGATTGATATGAACTACCAGTTGTCCTAGCTGCACAGAACTGGACTTTACGTCTTCGCCCAAAGCGTTAAGAACATCTGCAAAGTGCGTCCCCTCTTCTACTTCTGATTCAGGTACTTTTGGTACAACATGGTATCTGTCAGTATAATAAGATTTTTTCTGCACATTGTCTTTTGGAATATATTTTCTCATGAATAGATTCCTTTCTGAGCAAAGCCTGTAAAGAACTCTTCAGTAGAGTACTCAAATGACTGGTCATTTTTTAATATATTGTTTAAAATTATTTTCATCATATTAACCTCGCTCTTTTACCTGTTTGCGTGGTCAAGTCTTGTTTTTTATTTTTCTTCATATCTGCGGACTCTCTACGTATCTTTTTTTGAAGCATCATCATCGCATACTGTAAAGTCTCAGGTCTAGGGGCACAACCTGGCAGATAAATATCTACAGGAATGATACGGTCAACCCCTTGTACTGTGGCATAGGTATTAAACATTCCACCCGTGTTTGCACAGGAACCCATGGAGATAACCCATTTTGGCTCTGTCATTTGGTCATAGAGACGTCTTGCAAACTCTGCGTGTTTTTTAGAAAGTGTTCCTGCAAGTATCATTACATCTGCTTGTCTTGGAGAGGCTCTAAATATAGTTCCCATTCTATCGAAGTCATAACGTGAAGCTCCAGATGCCATCATCTCAATCGCACAGCACGCCAACCCGTAAGTGAGTGGCCAAAGGGAATTTGAACGTCCCCAGTTTACTAGTTTGTCTACCGAAGTCAATGCTATCGGTAAGCCAGCTGAGCTGGCATAATTTACTTGATGCTGTGCCATTCAAGTGCTCCTTTTTTCCATTCGTAAATAAACCCAATTGTAAGAAAAAATAAAAAAAACATCATTGCTACAAAACCAAACCATCCTAAATAATTAAAGGATACCGCCCAAGGGAACATAAATATTATCTCAACATCAAACAAAATAAAAAGCAATGCCAACACGTAGAATTGTGTCGATATTGTATTTGGCTGCTTTGTTACTTCTGGTCCACATTCATAAATGCTAAGTTTAAGTTTTTCTGTATCCAATCTTGCCATTTTCCGTGATACAAACCGTGCTGCCCATAGGGTTGCAGAAAATGCTACCGTAGTTAACACGAATAAAACAAATACACCAAGATATGGGTGCTCTGTTGCTACATGAGTCATATTTATCCCTTAATTTTTTTCATCAATTCCACAACATCAGACGTGAAGTGTATAGAATTCATCAGAATATTAGTTTCATATTAGCTAAAAAATAGTTAAATTATTTTTGGCTTTGCAGGGTTTCAGAGATTAGTTTTAGCGGTGTAACTATGTGAAACAAAGGAAAAGGGGTTACAATGTCAAAAAAATACGAGGTATTCAATTTATATGAAAAACGTCACAAATATACTATATTGGTTAGCCATGCTAGGCATGGCATTTTGGTTTGCCTACTCTAAAGGGTGGATTTTAGCTGATTTTGAATCTATAGATGCAAAGACCGCCATCAGTCTACTAGAAAATGATGAAAATGTATCTTTACTCGATGTTCGTACCATACAAGAGTATAAAACTGGACATTTGCAAGACGCTACTCTCATCCCCGTTCAAGCATTGAGCAGTAACCTAGGTATGCTAAAACAAGATAAAAATAAAAAGATACTCGTCTATTGCCAATCAGGAAACCGCTCTGTTTCTGCGTCACGCATATTAAAATCAAATGGATTCACACCAATCAATATCAAAGGTGGAATTATCGCACTTAAGGGTGAAAAAATAGAGATTGTACAGCAAAAAACTAAACCTTAAAGCCCATACTTTTAGACCCTTCAAAACTAGAACCTAGCTCTTTTTCTATCTCTTCTAAAAAGTCTTGATTGGAAAAAACAGATTCCTCGCGTACCGCTACTTTATACGCTGTGTTTTTGATAATGAGATTTATCTGTCCACCTGTAAGTTCATGACGTGCTAGTACTGTCATATCAAAGCCCTCTTCGTAGTCTGCATTTTCAGGCAACATAAACTGCCACAAACGTAAACGTTGTTTTTTCCCTGGCTTTTTAAACTCTATCTTGTAGTTAAAACGTCTTGAAAAGGCTTTGTCTATGTTACCTAGTAAGTTGGTCGTTGCTATAAGTATCCCCTCAAACTTTTCTATCTGCTCTAAGAAGATGTTTTGCATTTGGTTGTGCATCTTATCTGCAGAGCTACCAGCTCCTTGTGTACGAGAGCTTAAAAACTGGTCAGCTTCGTTAAGTAACAAAATAGGGTCAACCTTTGCCTTTTTACTAAGCTCTTTAAAGTCATCAAATATCTTACGTACATTTTTCTCGCTCTCACCCACATACATTGACAATATCTTTGAACAGTCAAATGACAAAATAGGACGCTTAAGTGTTTTAGCTAGGCTCACAGCAGTCATAGTCTTCCCTGTCCCTGCTACACCGTAAAATATGATACGTGCATCGATGCCTTTACGCTTGTCTTTTATGCCCCATTCTCTAAGTTTTTTAAACACCTCTTTGTCAACTTGCTTGACAACATTGTTAAGTGTTTCTCGCGTTTTTGGATTAAGTACTACATCATCTAATGTTGTTGTAGATTTTAGGTATTCAAAAATTTCTTGTTCTTCTACAAGTTCATTAAGTTTTAATTTGGCTACTTTCTTCTTCTTTTTTGGGTGGATTATGCGCTGCATTACTTCTTCTTGGAGGTAAAAAGAACGACTTACGCCTCCAAACATGTTCAGTATCTCTTCATAGTCTATGATATCTGCAGTGATAAGCCTTGCACCATCTTCTAGTAATGCTCGGTTTTTTATCTTCTCATATTCATCAAAAGAAATGAGTTCTATGAGGGTATTCATATCTCTAAACTGCCCCTCTCCTCCTGAGTATTCTTCTTTTAAAAGTGCCAAAAATATACGTTTTTCCTTTTCATCTAAGGCTTTTTCTTTAAAGAACTCTTCTACAACTATGGGAGCTTTGGTCATCTTCACACGTTCTTCTATGCGTGCGGTAAGTAGTGTAAGTTTATTTTTTAAACGCCCAATACTTAGAGAGTTGTCTGCAAAACCTTGTTTAAATGTAGATATTTTATGTAAAAGTGCCACCATGTCAAACTGGTCTTGCAGGTATTCTAAGTGGTCAGTATAAGGTTTCACTTCGGGTAAAGATATTTCCAAAGAACCCTCTTCTAAAAGTCTTAAGAGAGCGATACTGGGAGTAACAGAAGTAGAAAGTAGTTCAAGCTTTGAGGACTCATGTGCTTTCATTTGCCCAAAACTCACCTGTATCATCCAGCCTAAATCAAGCAGGTTTTTTACAAGTCCTAGTTTTTTAAGATACAAATACCCCTCAGAAGGAAAGTTGTCTTGCAGTATTTCAAGTACTGTGACTTCTTCAAGTCCTGCCACATAGCGTTTACAAATATACTGCACCAACTGTGCTTCTTCTTTTGTACATTTGAGATGTTCATATATCGATGTTTTACGCACATCTTTTGTTTCTATAAAGTCAATAAGGTGTTTCAATGCTGTTCCTAGTTTTGATAATAAATCAGTATAGCAAATCTTGGGTTGAGAAGAGGTTATAAGCTGATGCCCTATTACCTCATACACTAAACACTTCACTTTCTTTGCAAACAACTCTTGCCTAAGTCAAACATGAACTAGGCTTCTGTAAAAGAAGTACAAGATAAAGATATTTTGCTATACTTTAGGTACTAAAAAATAAAGAACATGATGCAACTTTTAAAAAACCTATTTTCTAAACCATTATCCGCACAACTAACGGTTACCTCATCTAATGGATTTCACCTTAGACCTGTGGCACGTTTTACTACTTTGGCTAAGTCCTTTAGTTGTGATATAATGGCTTCTTTCAACGCTAAAAATGTTGATGCAAAAAAAGCCAATGCCTTACTCTCCCTCTCTTTAGAAAAACAAGATATCTTTACGATTACCACACAAGGTAAAGAAGCACAAAAAGCACTTGATGCACTACAAACACTTTTTGAAACACTCATGCAAGATGATGTGGAAGTAGCTACTATAGAAAAAGAGACTTCAAGCTATATAGGTGAATGCTTAGAGGGTGATATCATCTCCAAAGGTGTGTCTATCGCCCCCACTGCTGTTTACAAAACAGAGGCTGTACAGCATGAAAATAAGTTTACTTTTCAAGAGGCTATTGCCAAAACTTTAGAAAACCTAGAACATACTTATCAATCACAAAAAGAAAGTACCAATGCAGATATCTATTTGGCACAAAAAGAGTTACTCTCTGCACTGGCCGAAAAGTGTGATTCTCTTGAAACTTTAGAAGCATTGATAGCTGAAGAATCAAATACATTAAAAGGTACAAAACTCTCAGCAAAGATAACAGACTATCAAGACATCTTAAAACAAGTCAAAACAGCTTTAGGCTTAGAAGTAAAAGCACGCTTCCCAACACATGACTTCATACTTCTTGCAGATGATTTACTCCCTAGTGAGATAAGACTTCTCTCTAGTACCAAAGTGCAAGGGGTTGTTCTTAAATATACTTCTATTAACTCTCATACAGCCATACTACTACGTGCTTCAGGCATACCTTCACTCATAGCGGACATAAGCAAGATACCTTTAGCTAAAGAAGTCATCTTAGATAGTTTTGCAGGGCTTGTGGTACTTACTCCTAGTGATGAAGACATTAAAAAAGCAAAAGCTGCACAAAAACAAAGCAAAAAGAACAAAGCACACTCTGCTTTAAGACGTTTTGAGCCTGCGAAAACTACACAAGGTAAAACCATCAAAGTCTATGCCAATGTGAGTGATGTTCTGTCTACCAAGGTGGCCAAAAAAGAAGGGGCTGAGGGCATAGGACTTTTACGTTCAGAGTTTTTGTTTAAGTCAGTAAAACCTAGCTTAGAGACACAAACCAAAGCCTACGCAGAAATATTTGACACCTTTGATGATGTGACTGTACGGACTTTAGATGTAGGAGGCGACAAAGCCCTGCCTTATATCAACATCCCCTTAGAAAACAATCCATTTTTAGGAGTACGTGGCGTGCGACTTTTTAGGACACATCCTGAGATATTAGTAGAACAATTGCATGCTATTTTTCTTGCTTCTAAAGGTAAAAAAATAAAAGTGATGTTTCCTATGGTCTCTACAGTAGAAGAGTTTAGTAAAGCCAAAAGATTTGCTGAAGATGTTGCACAAAAACATAACATCGACATCTCCCTCATAGACTTTGGCATCATGGTAGAAGTGCCTTCTGTTCTTTTTTTAATAAAAGAGTTTAATGAAATAGTAGACTTCTACTCCATAGGCACAAATGACCTCACGCAGTACCTCTTTGCAACAGAACGCACCCATCCACTCCTTAAAGTTGACGAACTCTCTTCTGTTGTCTTTTCTGCTTTAGAACTGATTGTCAAGCAAGCAAGCAAACCTGTAAGTATCTGTGGTGAACTAGCTGCCAACACCGATGCCATAGAAAAACTCATACACTTAGGACTAAAGACTCTCTCTGTCTCTGCAAAAAGCATAGCACAAACAAAAGAAACCATACGTCAGATATAAGCGTGAATTGTAAAAAGTCTATAGTCTCTTTATTATATGAGCAATGATATGGTACGCATGGCTAAGTGCAAAGGCTATAGAGCCACCTTTTTTCACAGCTATATCTCCTGCTAAATAGAGTCCTTTTGTTTCTGTCTCAAAGTTTTTATCGAGTATCACTTTTGAATCTTCATCAAATGTCGCACCACAAGCTCTTAAAAAATCAATAGGCGTAGAGCCACCTATGCCATAAATAATTCTATCGTAGACTACAGGTTTTTCAGCACTAAAGTTTACCTTTGGCAAATCGTTTTCACTTTCTACGGAGAGTATGTCTGTATTCATTTTAATTCTTAATTTCTCTTGGACACTATACTCATCAATCATTGTTTCATTTATGTCATTAAGTCTTGTAAATTTTCCTTTTCTGTATGCAAGGGTTACGTTATTTGTTTCTGCTAGGTCTACTGCGTATTCTATGGCTGAATTACCACCACCAACAACAAGAATTTTTTCATCCTCTGAACATTTGTTTAAGTTGAAATTTACTTTGCTTTTAAGTGAAGATGGGATTTTGTAGTCTGGCTTATTTGGTTTACCCATTGTTCCTATAGCGATAATCACATTTTTGGCACTATAGTCTGTATTTGAAGTGGTCACCGTAAATATATCTTTATCTTTTTTTATCTTTTCAACTTCTAGGTTAAATATGGCATCTATATTTTCATTGTCCAAAAGTGCATCAAAGTAATTTAAGGTACTTTCTTTAGTGCCATCTTCAAAGTCAACGGAACCTTTTAGTTCAACCACTATGCCTTTATAGTCTTTGTCAACTCTTTTGTTGTCTTTGTAAAACTTTCTAATGGTTTGTGAATGATTATCACCTTTTTCTAGCATCAGTACTTTACTAAGTCCTAGTGCTTTTGACTCGATAGCAGCAGTAATACCAGCAGGACCACCACCAACGATAACTACATCATAGATATGAGACATATTAGCTCCTTTTGTAGTGTGTCTATATATGAAAACTATAGCATAAAATAATAATTTGACTAATAATCTAAACGGGTTTGGATAATAAACGTTAGAATAGTGATAAGATTGATTGGTATTTTTCTACATCTTTTACTTTTTTCTCCTCCACATGAAACCCAAGTTCCAAAAGAAGCTCTTCAAGTAAAAGACGGTAAACAATTCTTTTATGTCCAACTTCTCAGAAAAAAATTTCTCAGCTCCTAGATACCATTTATCTGTATATCTATTGTCTCTTTCTTGCTGTAAAAAGTCATCAGCATACCCCAGTGCGTATTTTTCAAAAAGTGCAGAGAGGTTTTGGGTTCTTTGTTTCCGCAAGTCATGTAGATTTGATGAAGACTGGCTAGCACTATGTAAAAGTTTTTTTGATTTTCCATCTTTATCTGTGGCTTTATCAAACATACTAATGCCGTAATCCACAAGAGAATACCTATCATTTTCCATCTCATCTAAGACAGAATATCCTATGGATGTTATGCCTAAATCTAAACTTAATATTTTTTTGTTCATCGTTTCTTTCCTTTGCATCAAATATATTCAATCATATATTATAGCTATGAAGTCTTATCTTCTGATGCACTAAACTCTTTGAATAGTCTAAATTTATGCTATACTAATTTTGATTATTAAATATAGGAGAAAAACTATGCAAACCATACAACTAAATGTGTCTGACGACAACATAGATACTTTTTTAACCATAGTGAGTAACCTAAAAAACAACATGGTACAAAACATTAAACTCCAAGGCGACACACATTATGAAGAGACAAAAGCATACTTTCATAACGCATTAAAAGAAATAGAGAATGGTAATGATGAACTACTAAGTCAAAAAGAGTATGACAAGCAAATGGACGAATTTGAAAAGACACTATGAAAATAGTAAGAAGTCAACAATATACAAAAGCACTCCAAGAAACCATGCATTTTATATCGCTCGATAGTAAAACTAGAGCATTAAACTTTAAATATCAGCTTGACACTCACATAAATAATCTCGACAACATGCCTCTTAAATTTAGAAAATCCATATATTTTGATAGTGACAATATACGAGACTTACTTTTTAAAGGGTATACAATTAAAATCATTGGGTTACGAAATACACAAGAAAAATTACCATAGGAATATAGCATATGTTTAATCTCTTACA
>CAYXTZ010000030.1:0-12664 GCA_964468535.1 uncultured Sulfurovum sp. | reverse complement strand
CAACCTCTGAAAAGCTTGGCTTTATAGGGCGAAAAGAAGGCGTGACTGTTCACGCCGTTGCAAACTTAACTTACATAAATTGGAAAAACATTTGAACTGGAAAACATTATGAAAATTATCATCGTAGAAAATGAACTATATCTAGCACAAAGTATTGCCTCAAAATTAGGTGAAAATGCTTATGAGACCGAAATATACAGCTCAGTAAAAGAAGCAATGTCAAGTCAAGGAGATGTCTACTTACTTTCCACTAACTTACCTGGACAAAACACTTCTCCACTCATCACTGCTTTTAAAGACAAAATCATCATTTTAATGGTTAACTACATCAACAATGACACCGTAGGTGAACCCCTTAAGCTTGGTGCAAAAGATTACATCGTAAAACCATTTATGCTTGAAGACCTTATGCGTAAGATAGAACATTATAAAGAGTATCAGGCACTTAAAAAGCAGACCACACTCTATAGAGAATATATGGACAACCTTCTGTGTGATATAAAAAGTGATTTCGATATAAATAAAATCACAATCCCTCTTGTAATAGAAACAAACTATCAAAGACTTGTAGATAAACTTGTGTTTCAATATGCCCAAGACAAAGGTATACTTCTTACCTTCATACCACTAAGTGATAAAGACTGGAAAGAAAAGATACAAAAAAGTAGCCCAAGCATGCTTCTTTACATTACAGAGATTCAAGAACTTAAAAAAACAGACAAAGAGGCTCTCTTAAAACTGATTACTGAGTACAACTTTATACTCTGTAGTACTTGTGAATTGGAATGCGAATTTGAAACCATTCGACTCAACACTGACTCAAAACTCTATGACCAAAATGAGATACTTACCATTGATGATTATGTTAAATTTATAGTAAACTCTTTTCAATATAGATTTCCAGATACAGAACTTTCTAAAAAGTTGGGTATTTCTCGCAAGAGTTTATGGGAAAAACGTAAAAAATTTGGCTTATTTAAAAAGAAATAGTCCAAAAAACAATCAAAGGATTTTGCCATGCCTCAAAATAAATCACTTTACATAGACACTGAAGCCCTTTCTACCTTGGCTTTAGTCAAAGCAGGACTTATGGCTCCCGTCACCTCTCTTATGTCTAAAGAAGAGTCCCAAACAGTAGACAAGGAGCAGGTTTATAAAGGTGTCGCATTTCCATTCTCATTTGTCTTAGCACCCGCAGGTGAAAAAAACCATGAGACACTCACCTCCATAACCAAAGGTGATGTAGTTGAACTTATCAGTGAAAACAAAAAAGTAGGAGAACTCTCCGTAGATGAAACCTTTATTATAGACCCAAAACAACGACTCAATAATATCTACGGTACACATGACAGCTCACATCCAGGCGTTAAAAATACCATCGCAAGACTAGGCAAAATTGCTGTATGTGGTGAATATACTGTTGAGTATCCACTCATTACAGACAACATTAACCGCATACAAAAGATGATAAATAAAACAGGTGCAAAGTTTATCTCTTCTATGATGCTTGCAGCAAATCCTCTTAACCGTGCCCATGAGCGTATGATACGACAAGCTATTTCCGACTCAGATTTACTCATCATTTTTTTACGTAAACCGTTTACTTCTGCTGGCTTACGTTACGACATCAGACACAATGCACTCACAACCTTTGTAGATAACTTTTTACCACGCAATAAAGTGCTTATCATCCCATTTGAAAATAGCTATATCTTTGCAGGGTTTAACGAACTTATACTAGATGCTCTCTTGGCAAAAAATTATGGATGCAAGCAACTTGTAGTAGGCAAAAACCACGGAGGATTAGGTCTTTACTATGACAAAAATCGTCTAAATTCTGTCTTTGACCACTGTAAAGGCATAGATATAAACATCAAAACCGTAGATGAATATGTCTACTGTGATACCTGTAAAACTTTAGTAAGTACTACTACTTGTCCTCATGGACAACACCATCATGTACACTACCATTCTGAGTCTATTATGAAACTTATACAGTCTGGTCTTATCCCTCCTTCGATATTGGTTCGAAAAGAGGTTTCTGCTAACATCTTAGCGGCACTTTTCCCTGAACGCTTTGAAAACCTACAAGAGATGCACTACTCTCTCATGCCAAGTTCAGGGCTGCTTGAACAACAAAGTGAAGAGCAGTTCTATCTCAAACTTGTACAGCTCTATCAAACATCATCTCTCACATAGACAGGGTCAAGCCTTGACCTCACACCATATTAAAGGATAAGCAGATGACATTACAAAAACTATTTTTAACCTTTGGAGGTGCTGGGCTTAGCCCCAAAGCACCTGGCACAGTAGGTACGCTAGCTTCACTTCCTGTGGGTCTTGCTATTCTTTATTACCTAGGGATGGAAGCACTGTTTATGTTGACTATGGCGATTACAATCATCGGTATATTTGAGATAAATAAATACGAAAAAAATACAGGCATACACGACCAACAACACATTGTCATAGACGAAGCAGCAGGTATGTGGATAAGTCTTATGATAGCCTATTCTGCATCCATCACCATGAACTATCCTTATGTAGAAATACTCGCTATTGTGCTTAGTTTTTCCACCTTCCGTCTTTTTGATATTTGGAAACCTTCTACCATAGGCTGGATAGACAGAGAACTTAAAGGTGGACTGGGTGTGATGCTTGATGATGTGCTTGCAGGGGTTGCAGGTGGCTTGTTGTCTGTTATTGTTTTGATGGGGATTGAAAAGTTGCTTTAATTCCTAAGCAACTTTTCTAAAATATCCAATACTAATCCCTTATACTCATCTAAAATTTTCACACTCACCTCATCGCCAGACCTAAAAATCTTGTGATACTTCTCTAAAGACTTACGTAAGTTTTCATCTAGCCATTTTTCTCTAAATGAGCTATCCATAGACAATGCTTCTATATCACGAAGAGCATGAGAGCGTGTGGCTATGTGGTAGGTATGAAAGATGGCTCGTCCCAGTAAGATGTAGGGGAAATTTCTATTTTTCATAGGTCCCATTTGTAGGGTGTGTTTACCTAGTTTTTGTCCCAATACTTTAATATCCGAAAGTTCATCAAAACCAAAATAAGCTCCTATAGCTCCTGTTACAGCTCCTATAGCTCCACCAAGCACTAAGGTATGCCCTAAAAATAGTAAGTCTATCCCTGCACCTGCAATGGCACCAGAGGTAGCTCCTGTAATGATGAGTTCTTTTCGCGTCAAACCAAAAACCGATGCCGCTTCCTCAGAAAAAAGGTCCAGTCCCTCAAAGCTTAGTAAAACTTGTTCTTTTTTTAAATGTTTGTGATGCCAAATGTTTTCTATTTGTTTTTGTGACTTCTCTTCGGCTTTACGTAAACTCTCTTTGTATGCTTCTTTTATTTGACTATTTTCTTCTTCACTTACTTCTTCTGCCAGTAAAGCAAGGCTCTGTACATAAGAAAGTGATGTTTGTACCAGTGTAGCTATAGTCTGACTACTTTGCCTAAGCATCTGTTCTTGATACTTCTCAAAAAGTTTCATAGAATGTTTAATGGGCACAATCCACTCTTCTTTCAGTTGTGCCATACTTTCCAAGATGCTTATATGCTGTGTTTTACCCGCTTGCATAGGATTAAAAGTACGTACCATCTTAAAGTACTGTCCCAATGCCCTCTTCCACTCTTTGCTATAGTCTGTATCATCTATATGGTTGATAAGTGCCATAGAGGGCTGTCCTGTCCAACGAAGTATCTCCATCTCTGCCTCATATTCTTCGCCGTAAGGTTTAGAACCATCCACCACATAGATGATACCTGCTCCCTCCATAATGGGAGTAAGCAGTTCTATCTCATCGTTAAACTTTGCATCCTTTTTGTGGGCATCGATAAAAGCTTCAACCACTTCATGACGCTTGTCTGCTGAGACGTTATGTGTTTGTAGCCATGCTAGTACCTGTCTTGGGCGTTGAAACCCAGGAGTATCTAACAGTTCATACAAAGTTTTACCATCTACAGTTAAGGGGAAAGAACGCTGTTTAGTCGTAGTACCAGATTCATCAGATATTTTGACTGTATCATCTAATGCCAGAGCAGAGACAATGGAGCTTTTGCCTTTATTGGGGTGACCTACAACTGCAAATCTTGGATATAAAATTTTCATACTTTTAGCCATACTTTTTTATTGTCAAAAAATGAAAGTTTTTTCGACCATACTGCTACTGATTTTTGAGTCGCCATGTATTGTTCTTCTTGTGTGCCTACAGGACATACTAGCACCTTATCTACTGCCAAGAGTAACGCTTCCACGTAGTCCATAAAGTCCATCGTGGGTGGCTCCCATGCTTTTACATAAAGTAAGACCTCACCAGTACTTTTATGGATGATTTCCATATCTTCTTCGAGTGTGTTTGAGCCTCCAACGTCAAATACCAAAGGGCTAATGACTTCCATACTGTCATTTAGTAGCAAAAGTTTTTCTTCAGACATTGCCCAGCCTTGTACAGTATCATACGAGGCATCAAGTGTATTTAGTGTTTGAACTAAAGTATCATTATGACTTGAAAATTCTTCTTTTCTTTCTAAGGCATGAGTAGAAATGATAGCTTCATTCATATCATGAAGCAAGGTGTTAGCACCCTCTAAACGCATCACTGACTTTTTTACTGCCATTTTAAGTCCAATTACCGAAAACATATAAAGTAAAAAACGTAAAAATATTGCATAAAACAATGTTGAGATAGCTAAAAATTTCCACCACTCTCCTAGTATAGAGGCATGGGTAATCATCTCATCACTTAGTCTTTCTCCTAGTCTAAAGTATTGACTTTTTTCTATGAGTTCGAGTGAAGGAACGGCAGAGGGTAACCATGACTGCCAAGGGATGGAGAGCGTTTTCAAAAACAAATGAAAAGCCTCTGGACTGATGTCAAGCGTGGTACTCCAAGCAAAAGCAATGTCTTGTGTTGACACTACGGCAAGAAGAGCAAACAGTAAACCCAAAGAGAAAAACAAAGCAATGAGCTGAGAACGCTTAATCACTATCCAATTAGATAAAAGGGGATTAATATGCAGGTCATCTAAATTTATCTGCCAATTTTTAGGTAAAAGTTTGACTATTTTTTCCATCCAATATGCAGGGGATAGATGCACCAATACAGACTGTGATTGCTTGGATTTAAACATTGAAAATACTGTCAAGGTCATAGTTAGTAGTGGTAAAGCTATCACCATCGCCATAAAATATACTACATTTACAGGCGTTTGACCATTATAATGCAACAAAGTAATACCAGACAACAAACCCAACACAAAAGCAATAAATACCAAAATAAAAGTCACTCTGTACAAGTAGCCTGAAAACATATCATACAAGGAAGGTTTTTTTAGTACAGAACAATGCTCCTCTGCCCATACTTTTAACTGAGCATAAGGCTTATCTTGCAACAGTACCTGAGTTAAGCCAAAAGTACGTCGTTCTTCTCTAGTAGAAACATTATTTTCAAGTAATTCATATAGATTTAAATAAGATTTTAAATGCATATGTCTATTCGCTTTTCACACATAAATATATTCAAAATATCTACATTTTTGTTGTATGATAAATAAGGCATCGCAACTGTTCTTTATATTTCTCATGGTCATAAGAATCAACCCGTGCAACACCCTCCTCATAAGCTGTTTTTGCCACAGCTGACGCTACCCAAATAAGCACTTCTTTGTTAAATGGTAAGGGAATAATATGTTCTTTCCCATATTCGATATCTTCATTATGATACGCTGCTTTTACATAAGCGGGGACTGGTTCTTTGGCTAATGCCGCCAGTGCAACTGCCGCTGCCATTTTCATCTTCTCTGTTATTTTCTTTGCCCGCACATCCAATGCTCCTCTAAAGATAAAAGGAAACCCTAAAACATTATTAGTCTGATTTGGATAGTCAGAACGACCTGTAGCGATAATGGCATCATCTCTTACTTCCATCACTTCTTCAGGTAATATTTCAGGTATAGGATTTGACAATGCAAAAATGACTGGTTCTGCTGCCATTTTAGCCACCATTTCTTTTGTCAATGCACCTGCCACAGAGAGACCTAAAAACATATCTGCATCTTCTATCGCTTCATAGAGTCTATCGGCTGAAGTCTCCACTACAAACTCCATTTTATATTTATTCAAATCAGTTCTATTAGTATTTATGACACCTTTAGAGTCACACATGATGATATTTCTAACACCTAAATCTCTATACATTTTTGCACAAGAAATTCCTGCCGCTCCTGCACCATTTATAACAATTTTTATCTCATGTACATTTTTACCTGTAAGCTCCAAAACATTCATCAATCCAGCGGTGGTAATGATGGCTGTTCCATGTTGGTCATCATGAAACACAGGGATATCAAGTTCTTCTTTTAAGATACGTTCTATCTCAAAACATCTTGGTGCTGAAATATCTTCTAAGTTTATCCCTCCAAATGTTGGGGCTATGGCTTTACATGTTGCCACAATTTCTCCAACACTATGCACATCTAACTCAATATCAAAAGCATCTACTTTTGCAAATTTTTTAAAAAGTACTACTTTACCTTCCATGACTGGTTTAGCTGCTAATGGACCAATGTCTCCTAAACCAAGCACAGCTGTACCATCTGAGATAACTGCAACGAGATTTGCTTTATTGGTATATTCAAAAACAAGATTTTTATCTTTTTCAATTTCAAGACAAGGGATAGCTACACCTGGTGTATACGCCAGTGAAAGCTCATATTGAGATGTGCATGGTTTTGTTACATCGATACCAATTTTTCCATTTTTATGATAGTCAAGTACTATTTCTTTCGTGATTTCAGACATCTTGCACCTTGCTTGTTTATAAATATAAAATATTATACATAAAATACATTAAGGACATTAGCATATCATCTACTCAAAATATTCTTCAATAATTTGAGGGAAAATTTTAATCGTTTTTCTAGCTTTTTCAATTTTAGGCTCAAATACGACTACTGAGCTAGGGTAATTTTGAATAAACTCTTCATAGATAGTAATCTTATCTTCCATATGCACTTTAAGGGCATCTAAAACTTTTTGCATATTTGATTTGTCTGTGGCATACTTCATAAGTAGTTCAAACATACGTTTACGTGGATGAATAGCCATAGAGTCACCAGCTGCTAACGCAATGTCTTTTATGTCCCAGCGCGAAATATAAATGCCAGAGACATGAGGGGCAATGAGCTTTGCATATAATGCTTCCGTATGGGAGGGGTAATCTTTTAAATCTACCTCTTCCTCTGTTGAACATTGCCCATCTGGCCCAAAAGACGGGCTACCATGAAAGTTTTGTTCACTTATCTTTTCAAATTCTTTTCTTAAGTCATCCATCGTTTTTACTCTCTTTCTTCTATCATTTAATCAATAGTGGTATATCATCCACATCTATTTTAGCGTCGAACCAACGAGCAGCAATAAGCATAATCTTAGCTACAAACAAAATGTTTTCATCTAGATACGATTTATTTTTAAACAAATCTTCTGCCTCATCATCAAAGCAATAGCCATAAACTTTAGTATCTCTCACCTCAATACAATCTACTCGTCCAAGCCTTTTGGCACAGTCATTTAGGCCTTCACAAAAAGACAATGCTTTTTCTCCAAACTCTTGTTCTATCATCATTTGTGTCACTTTAGACTGTCCTACACTAGACATGGTAATATCAAAGTGTTCGTCTTTTATGTTTAGTGCTATGGCTGTTGCATTTAGTGCATTTAGTTTCATAATTCTATTAAAATACTTACGCATGTAACCTGTTTGAGCATTATAGCCCAAAATGGTACACAGACCTGTATCTGGTTTAATTTCTTCGGGCTTCATTATTTATCTTTCCCTTCTAACAGTGCTTTCATCGTTAGGGCATTAGAGTGCAAAAACATTGCTTCCTCCTCTTCAATCATGCACCTTGGGCAAGTTTGCTCTCCGCCTTGGTACGTAAAATTGTTACCACATTCATTACATCGTTTAATGTCAAAAGTTGCTAAAATCCTTTGTGTAGGTTCAAAAAACTCTTTAATTTCAAACCCTGATTGTAACTGTATAGCATTCGGTTCACAAACATCATGACAAAGTCTACACTTAACACAAAGCATCGCATCAAAGTTAATAAGTGAAAACTTACCATTACTTGTGAGTGCTCCTGTTGGACATATACGATAACATATCTGACAATTTGTACAAGAATCATCTACAAACTTTTGAGATGTAAAACTCACTTCCTCTTCAGGTAAAACTTCAAACACATCTGGGATTCCTGCACGTTTAAGTGTAGTAAAAAGTATTTTTCTTTTATCAGGTATATTTTTTTCTCGTATCTTAGCAATAGTGCCCGTATCTAGCTTAAAGGCATTTAGCTCTTCTGCTTCGACTGCTTCATCAAATGTCAACTTATGTTTCACCACGCCTTTTAAGGAAGCATTACCTAAAAAAGAACGTCTTGATGTTGGCTCTTTGTCTTCATCTTCTTGAATGGGTTCTATTTTTTCCATATTGCTTGTCAGCTCTTTAGAAGAAAAAGATGAGAGTACAAAGTTTGCCTCTTCTATGCGTGTCTCTATCTGTTCATATAGTACACTTTCTTCATCATAAGCGCTCATATCTAAGGTAATGGTTTCTTCTGAAGCCAGAGCCAGTGAGATAAGATGCTCCACAGATAAAACGGAAAGACAAGGCACATTAAACTTAGGAGAAATGAGCCTAATTTTTGATTCTAAGAAGGTAAAGAAAAACTCCGTAGTAGAAAACTCTGAGAGTGAAAATGCCTCTGTAGGACAAACACCGACACATGCTGCTGCTTCTACTCCTGTGTTGTTTGCAAATGAGGGTAGGTTGTCTAGTATTTGTACAGACTCAGGACAAGCGTCTACACACTTTGTACACTCAGAAAACCTTGAAGTCGCACGAATGCAAGAGCTAAGGGTTAAATGTAACTTCATTATGTCACAGGGTTTCCACAGTAAGACGAGAGTTTATCTGTGATATATTCAAAGTCTGAGAGTAAAAATTCCAAAGTAAGTTCAGACCCATCATGGTATAGAGGCGTTCTTGACTCTCTTTTGGCATTTATTAAAAAGAGTGGTGTCCACTCTAAAAGATGCTCTTTTAAAAATGCTCTCTGTACCTGATAGAGTTCACAAAGTGCATCTTTGTCATCCTCCTGAAAAGCTTTTAAAGATGCTACACAAAGCATATACATAAACTCTAATTCCACGCCAATATGGTCAGGACTAACTACCCTAGCCTTGGCAAGTTCAACAGAAAAATCTAGTTCATTGTAGAGTGACAGTACAGGATTGTCACCTCCTGATTCTACCATTTGGTCATCTCTGGTATAAAAACTTTCATAGGGTACAAGGTGCATTAAAAAAAGGTTTGTAAAGTCTACATTATAGTATTCATTGATAAGCTCTTTACGCGAAAGTTCACTGCGCTTTTGCCAATCTCTATAGTTCGGCAACAAATCAAGAAGTGCTTCATCTTTTTCTATGGTATCTAAAAATGCATCATCTACTTCTACAAGCATAAGCCTAGATATCAAACCATAGATTGCGATACGGTTTTGTAGCTCTATTTTAAGTTCTTCCATATTGTTCAATTCTTTCATATTCATTATTTTGCACTATAGCACTTTCAAGTTAAATAAATCTTAAGTTGATGCTTGCCTAGGAAATAATATCTTTTTGTTTGGGCAGACTTAACTGTCTGCCCATAGGGTAAAGCTTAGGGTTTTAAATTTACTGCATATGCTTTATCAGATAAAGGCACAGCTGGACGCTTAATATGTCTAGGGCGTCTAAGGGTATCAGTCTCATTTAGTGGGCGAGTCAATTTATCTCTCCAGGCTTGAAATACTTTCATATTTGCTTCGTAATCCACATAAACATCACCAATCGTATCATCTTTTCCTGCAAGCTCTATGACTACTTTTTGGTGCCAAGCGTGATTACCTGCTATTGGATCTGGATGTGAAGGTGCTACGGCATTTTGCCATGAACCAGAAAGTCCATCCCACCATACATTATCGAGGTCTTTGTTATACTCTTTAAACTGCCAAGAGTCTTTATATTCATTCAATCCTGCATCTATACCTTGGGTATATTTAAATGTACCTATTTTACCATCCATAGTAAGCTCACCTAGTGGAGCTCCTACTCCCATAATACCCAATTTATGTTCAAATCCTGGGATATCGATGGCATTTTTAAGTTTCCATCTACCCGCATGGTGAGAACAAGCAAGAACGCCAGGCATTGTACCCTCAGTTGGCACAGCCATAGCGATGAAGTGACCAGACTCTATTCCAGAGACGGTATCTTGAATGGTTACTTTTATTGCGTCACCTCTTTTAATGCCAAGTCTCTTCGCATCTGTCGTAGCTATCCATACAGGGTTGTGGTTTTGTGAAATCTCCATAAGGTGCTTAGAGTTTGTTGAACGTGTATGAATGTTGTATGGCAATCTAAATACAGTATTGAGTACAAACTCGTTGTCTTTTTGCATGAAGTCATGGTGTACATGAGACACAACATGTGTCATTTTCTTTCTATCTTCTGCATTGGTTGGATAGATAGGTATAGCATACTCTGGCCATTTCCAATCTTTCATCCATTCACAATAGAAGTCTAGTTTTTTAGTCAACGTAGGGAAACCTTTCACAAGCTCTCCCGCAACTTCTACGCCAATAGCTTTTTCTTTTCCATGAGAGTCTGTTACTGTAACTACACCAAATTCATCTTTGACTGCTGTTGATTCATCATATTCATTACCATAAGCGATGTACTTAGTCCCTTTTTTCTTCACTGGTTTTTCTTGTGGCTTGTATATATTGTCCTCTTCTAGCCATGTACCCATATCTCTCATCATTTCATAGTTAGGGTATTTAGAGTCTGGATATTTTTCTTTTGCTGTCTTTTTAAGGTTAGGCAAATTGTTAAATACTGCTTGATACCATTCTGGAATGGTCACTGCTCTTGTTGGGTCTTCTTTTGAAGCCCAGTACTTTCGCACACCAAGACTGCCATCTGGATCTACATAGTGTACCATGATATTTGCCCAAAACTCTATCTCTTCCCATACTTCACCAAGTCCAGCTTCTATATGAGCTTCAAGCGTAGCTCTTGTCGGATCTTTTGGTTTCCATCCCATTTTTTCTAGTGCTACACGAAGTACTGGGTTACGGAAAGAAAGCCATTTTTTTGGCTCTGTTGCTTCTGAATGTTGGTCATGTCTCTCACCCGCAAGTCCTACAGGTAAGATGTAGTCACAATACCAGTTTGACTCTGACCATACAGGAGAGATGTTAAATGACATTTCTATTTTATCTTCGCGTTTTAGTAACTCAATCCATCTAAATCCATCTGGATTTATCCACACTGGGTTATACATACGTGGCATCCAAACAGCTATTTTTTCAGGAACATTTAGCCCTTTTGAATTCCACTTCTTTCTCCACTCTTCATCTAGTAAAAGGTGAGGCATAATATGAGACAATTCATACGAAGAAAGTGGATACTCTGGTGGCCAAGCTATCTCGTTCCAAACATCTACCTTCCCAGGTCTTTCACCTGCTTGTGCCGCTGCATCACCTCTACCATTAACAGATATTTTATGGTATTTTGCTAATCCTACTCCACCTTTATCTCCAGCCATTGCTCCACGAAGAACAAAAGGTAGGAATGCAGAACGAGCTATCATCCATCCACCTTTATGTGCGATAGGTCCTGCTCTCCAGATAAATGTTGTTACTCTAGCACCTGCATCAATGAACATATCGTAAAGTTTTTCTACGATACGTTTTTCTATACGACACTCTTTAGCTACAAATTCAAGCGTGTATGGAGAATACATTTCAGAAATCATCGCAATGAAGTCTTCGTAAGAATTCCCTTCAGGGATAGACTTAATATATTTCTTTTCAAGAAGTACCTCAAGATACTCTCTGTCTTTCATAAGATGATCCCAGTTCACCCAATTTTTCACAAAATCATGCTCTACAAGGTCTTCTCCATTCACATCTTTTTCATTTAAGATACGGTTTGCAAGGTAAAGATAAAGTGCCGACTCAGTCCCTGGCCAACATGGCACCCATAGGTCTGCCATACCAGCAGAGTTAGAGAGTCTAGGGTCCATAACCACAAGCTTTGCACCTTTTTTACGTGCATCTGCTATACGCCCGGCAGCCTGCTGAAAGTAATGGCCTGCATCAGCTGCGTGAGAGGACTGTAAGAAAATCAGTTTTGAATTAGCCCAATCTGGTGAGTTTCTATCGTAGTTAGCCCACTGAATAGTCCCTTGTCTAGCTCCTGCAGAACAGATGTTTGTATGAGAGTTATATCCATCACAGCCCATAGAGTGAGGTACACGGTGTCCAAAGCCATTTTCATTTGGACGTCCTACATGGTAAACCATGAGTTTTTTGGACATTTCATCGCCCACTTTAAGCGTATCATGCATTTTCTTACCGATGACTTTCATGGCATCATCCCAAGTGGTTCTTACCCACTTACCTTCACCTCTTTTAGAACCTGGAGCTCTCATCAAAGGGAAAGGGATACGGTCTGGGTCATACATTTGAGATAGTGTCGCATACCCTTTTGCACAGTTTCTACCACGAGACCCTGAGTGCAGTGGATTACCCATAAATT
>CAYXTZ010000029.1:0-12695 GCA_964468535.1 uncultured Sulfurovum sp. | reverse complement strand
TACCCATGAGATACTGCGTTTATATTCTATAGATAAATCTTGTAAGGTTTGTCTTGAGTCACAATTTGGACAAATCTTCCTGTTTTTTTACAGCCATTTATAAATTAACCTTGTTTTCTGCCTATTGTACCGTACTTTGAGGATGATTTTAGACCCTGATATTTACCATTAAGTCATAAAAAATATTAATAAACTTGGATACAAAATTACGTTAGCCAAATAGTGTTTTCAAATCCATAATAAAACAGAGTTTTAGTATATCACATAACCTAATTTAGATACAGCATGTAGCTCTAATTCAAGTAGTTTTATTTTTAGACGATGGATAGCAAAACCTAAAGTATTAAGTCTTAGGTAACTACATGAAAATTATTTCCTTAGCAAATCACAGCACCAGCAAGTAGCTTGTCTTTTTCATAAAAAGCAGCTATTTGTCCTTTGGCAAGTCCAAATACTGGCTCTTTTAGTGTAACACTTGCTTTATCACCTTCTATTATCACATGACAGGGCACAGCTGTCGTTCGGTAACGTACTTTTACAGTACAGTCAAATTCTGTCAAGTCTTTAAAAAGATTGATATGCTTCACCTTAAAAGCATTGGCTTCTAGTTTTTCTTTTGTACCAACCACTATCTGATTTGTATCAGATTTTATTTCTAGCACAAAATGTGGGTCGTGAGCTCCATCGACTGTGAAACCTCTACGTTTTCCTATGGTGTAATGCATGTAGCCTTTATGTGTCCCTACTACATTGCCTTCCCTGTCTAGCACCTCACCTGGTACATTTATATCCATATGTTTTGAGAGTACTTCATCATAGGTATTTTCCACAAAACAAATCTCTGAACTCTCTGCTTGTGTAGCAAAATCTTTGAGTACTTCAATGTTAGCTGCATAGGCTTTTACATCTGGTTTTACCCATGTGCCTAAAGGAAAAATAAGTCTAGGAAGCACCTCTTTTTTAATTTCACATAAAAAATAGCTTTGGTCTTTGTTTGCGTCTTCTGCTGCATATATGAACTCACCATCACACTTTATATAGTGTCCAGTTGCTACAAAATCGGCACCTATTTGGTCTGCAAACTCTACCATCTTGCCAAACTTAATGTTACGGTTACACATCACACAGGGATTTGGCGTTATCCCTTCTTTATAGCCTTCAACAAAGTAGTCATAAACCACATCTTTAAACGCTGAAGACAAGTCATGAAAATGAACTTTAATCCCTAAATACTCAGCAACACGTTGTGCTTTTGTGAAATTTGATTCATGATAGCCAGGTTTATGATGTAGTTTCATATACACACCTTCAACCTCATAACCCTCTTTTTGCAAAAGAATAGCAGTGACTGTAGAGTCAACTCCTCCACTCATGCCTACCAATACTTTACCTTTTTTACTCATCTTTTTTTACCTTGCCTATCTGTATAGCGAGTTCGCCCTCAACACTAACAAGTGAGGCATCTGCTATTTTATTATTTTTATGTATCACTCTAATCTTTTCTAACTCATGCTGTGATATGTCTATCGTATGTCCTATCTGTAATGAACGACTTTTTACGCTGCCAAATAAAAAAAGTAACCTTTCATATTTTTTACCACTATAAGACAATATCTTCTCATTTTTATTGTCTTTAACCTTAAGAGAATATCTATTATTATGTAGCGACAACAGAACTTTCGCACATATGCTACTGTCTTTAATGAGTATGCATTCAAAATATTCCAAGCCTAAAAGAAAAATATCGTTCGTATTCATCTTTTTAATATCTGAACTACGTACCATGACAAGAGGAAGTGCGAGTTCATAACTGGGAAAGTTACCTTTTTTTTGCATAAACTGTGCTAGACGATTGGCTTGTGTCTCAGCATGCATTGTTATCTACCCATCCAAATCTCCAATAAACCTTTCCAATAAATACTCTTTGTTGGCGAGCAATAAATCATCAGGAACTTCTTGACCTACAGAGTAATAACTCATAGGAACCTTATATAATAACATAAAATTTAGTAATGTACCTAAGTGTTTGGTCTCATCGAACTTAGAGATGATAAGAGAATTTAAATCTAAAAATGAAAAATTGTTATAAATATCATCCATATCTTCATATTTAACTGTGGCAGACAAGACTAAATTTACTTCTAATTTTCTAACTAAACCTGATTGTACATATTCCGCTGTACGTATAAACTTTTGGGTATCATAGGGTGACATTCCTGCTGTATCTACAAGTATAATATCATATCCACTGAGCTGTTCCAATCCTTGTATAAATGTTTCCACAGAATCCACAGTCACATGTTCAATCTGCATGATGTCCGCATAGTGACCCAACTGGTCAAATGCCCCAACTTTATAGCTATCTAAATTTAAAAATGCAACTTTATAAGGTTTATCTAACATATAAGCATAACGTGCAGCTAGTTTTGCAATCGTTGTTGTTTTTCCTACACCCGTGGGTCCCACGAGCATGATTATTTTTTGTTCATCAAGATATTCTTCTTGTATTTCTAAAGACTCATCTATCTCTTCAAGTATATATGACACTAAAAGCTTCGCATCACCCAATATACTGCTACCTAACAAAGATGCCAAAACTTCATCTAACCATTTTTTAGAGATACCTTTTTCTATAAATAGTGTTTTTACTGTTTCCAATACACTAATACCTGAAGTACTAAACATATCTTCCTTCATGAGGGCTAGTTGTTTTTTTAGTTCGCCAAGTTCTTCAAGTAACAATGCTTCTTCTGAGACAGAAGCTACTTCTACGGTACTACTGAACTTTTCTAACGAAGTTTTTTCCATATACACATCATCATGCACAGAAATTGACACTTCACAACGTAAAAGTCCATCTTCATACTTCACTTGTTTTGCAGAAAGTAGCTTAATGGTACTACCATACTTCCCTATAGCCTCTGCGTAAGCCTCTTTAGGACTGTTGGCTACAAATGTTTCTTCTATCATCGTATCGTCCTTTTCATATATGACAATGGAGTTAGTACAGAAATTCTTTTGTTCCAGCTCGGATGTGGCAGGGTTAAAAAATCTGTCTTCATTGTCACATTTTCATAAAAAATTATATCTATATCTAATGTTCTTGGTCCATCTTTAAAAAGACGTTTGCGTCCAAACACTTTTTCAACTCTCAACACATAACGCATAAGTGCTTTAGCTGAAAGCCTAGTCTCTATCAAAAGTAGGGAGTTATAAAAATCATCTTGCTTAGTATACCCAAAGGGAGGATTTTTTAAAATAGGAGCTGTCTCTATAATATGCACAAAGACACTACGCTTAAAGTGGCAAACAAGGTGTTCAAAACGTCGTATAACATCTCCGACATTTCCACCTATGCCCAACAATACTTTATATCCACCATGCCCTAGAGTACTAAAGGGATATAGTTTTGTCTTTATTAGAGTATGCTGTGAACTTATCACTTTCTTTATCATCTCTACCCTATAGTACTTTAACTTTTCCATTTACCATTGCAACCATATCTTCAATACGTATGCCAAATTCACCTGGTATGTAAATACCTGGTTCTATGGTGTAGACCATACCATCTTCTATGATACTGTCTGATTTAGTAGAGATATAAGGCATCTCATGGATGTCAAGCCCCACGCCATGTCCTGTTGAATGCACATAATATTTTCCAAATCCTGCTTTCTCTATCACATCCCGTGTCAACGCATCTACCCTATTTGCTTTCATACCTGAGCGTGCTTTAGCTATGGCATTATCATGTGCCTTAAGAACAGTATCGTACGCTTTTTGTATTTTTTTACGTTTATAACTTTGCTTGGTATCAAACAGTAAATGCTTGTCTGCTTGCACTGTTCTGGTTCTATCTGAACAATAACGTTTGTATTTTAGTCCTGCATCTACTAAAAGTAAATCGTTCTGCTCCAACATAGTGCTTGTAGGTAAAGCGTGAGGCTTTGCCGCATTTTTATTGATAGCTACTATGGGGTCAAAACTCAGTTCATACTTACCAAAATCTCCCAAGACACCTTTTGCCATATGGGTAAGCGTATACTCATCTTTTCCAAAACCATTTTTTCTAAGTTCTTTAGCAAAAGCCTTAAAAGCCTTAGCCCCAAGTCTTGCAGCCTTAGAAATGATTTTTAGCTCATCATCACTTTTAACAATACGTTTTTTGTGTGAAAAACTTAAGTGAGGCTCAAAGGTCACCTCTACATTGGCACGTACTCTATCAAATCCATCTACCGTCCACTCTTTAGGGTCAAAAATTACTTTTTTTACATTTGCAGACTTTAGTAACTTTACTGCCTCAGCATAAAGGTCTCCATGTATGATTACATTTGCATTTTTAACATTTTCATTGGCATCAAGTGTATAGCGACTATCTGTAATAAAAAATGCTTCTTTACCTAGACGTAAGTAGAGTGCATTGTCACAGCTATAGCCACATTCATAATAAATAGCATTTTCGTCTTTGAGCATATAGTTCATAGATAACCTTTGGGGTTTAAAGAGTTGAAGAAGTTCTCTCCTCTTAAGGGAGAGGAGGAGAAAAATATTTTACTTTTGTTCTGCTTTTGCTTGTTGCTCTTTTCTCATTTTTATTTCAGAAAGTATCTGAGTCATACCAACCATCGCTAGGTGATATCCAAATGGTCCCATACCTGTGATTTGTCCTGCACATACAGGAGCTATAAGTGATTTATGTCTAAACTCTTCTCTTTGGTAAATGTTTGAAAGATGCACTTCAAGCGTAGGTACCTGAACTGCCGCTATGGCATCACGTATGGCAATAGACGTATGTGTGTACGCTGCAGGGTTGATAATAATACCATCTGCATCACCAATACATTCTTGAATACGGTCAACTATCTCACCTTCTAAGTTAGACTGAAAAAATTCTATCTCCATTTTATTTTGTTCAGCAAATGCTTTCATTTGGGAATGTATGTCTTCTAACTTCATGGGACCATAAATATTTTGTTCTCTAACACCGAGCATATTGAGGTTTGGACCTTGGATAACAACTATTTTCATTTTGTGCCTTGTATAATTATATTTGGGTATTATTTTAGCGAAATTATTTTAATGTGAACATAAATCAAGAGACTTCTTTCACTACTTTTACCGCATCCCCTAATGAAATATTACCATACTCCACAGGACGCACAAATATCCCTCTATTTCCTCTTAAAATATCAGGAAGTTCCGGTGCTAAGGCGGAAAGATATCCATACGCTTCACAGGGTTCCATCACTTCAAAAAATGTTTCATTTATCTCTATAATCGAACCTTTTTTAAGCCCATAAAGATTTATGTCTACATAAATATTTTCTAAAAGCACACCTACGTCTATCACAAGTTCTGCCTCCTCAACAAGGTCATAACTCTTTTTACAAGTAAGTAGCATCACGCGTTCTTCTGAAGTTTCATAGTTCATGTCACCTATGACACCACCCTCATCACAGTCTATATCATCACAAGCCATACGATGTCCTGCACGCATCATATCTGGCATAGTCATATAGAGTGCTAGTACTGTTCCATTTTCCAAATCTTATCCTTTGATACTATATATTTTTTCTATACTAGCAAAAAAGAGCTAAGATTAACCCGAAATAAATTATCTGCCCTCTAATTTTCTGATTCAAGTTCCATTTTTATTTCTAGCATATAAAAAATTTATTGAATTTAGCTATTATTCTACAGATAGCATAAAGGACTACAGCGATGCAAATACTCATAGCCGACTATATCTATACAGCAAATGGTTTCATCACCAATACTGCTGTGGCATTTACCGATACCATACAGGACATAGATACGCCTGATGTACTGAAGCGTAAATATCCCCAAGCCAAAGTCACCCAAACCCAAGCAAACTCTATACTCTACCCAGGGTTTATAAATACACATGTACACCTAGAGTTTTCCGCCAACAAAACTTCACTGAACTACGGCTCTTTTATGCCTTGGCTTGACAGCGTCATAGAGCATAGAGAAAATCTAGTAAGCGAGTGTGACAATGCTATGATGATGAAAGAATGTGAGGCAATGCTACATTCAGGTATCACTACTTTTGGAGCGATATCGAGCTTTGGAAATGAACTTGAAGTATGTGAAAAGACCCCTCAAAGGGTAGTATTTTTTAATGAACTCATAGGTTCAAATGCACAGTATGCTGACATGCTTTATGCTGACTTTATGGAACGGGTAAAGGTTTCACGGTCATGTAATGCCTCTTCACTCATCACTGCTGCTGTGGCGATTCACTCACCTTACTCAGTACACCCCATCATCCTACAAAAAGCGGTCAATGTTGCTAAAGAGCATGCCTTACCTCTTTCTGCACACTTTTTAGAATCTAAGGCAGAGCGTGAGTGGCTAGAAGATGCCAAGGGAGAATTTAAAACCTTTTTCAAGAAATTTTTCAACACAGAGACTCCTGTAACAAATATACAAGAATTTATGTACGCTTTTGATACTTATCCTACTCACTTTACCCATGCCGTTCAAGCCAATCAAGTAGAACTTGATTACTTGGCTAAAATGGGGCATTCTATCGCACATTGTCCACGCTCAAACCGCTATTTAGGTGTAGGGAGACTAGCTATAGAAAATCTAAAATTACCTTTTACTATAGCCACTGATGGACTAAGCTCAAATGATTCACTCAATATTTTTGATGAACTCAGAGCTGCCCTACTCTTACACAACGATATGCCTCTACAAGAATTAGCAAATAGTTTACTAAAGGCAGTCACAGCAGATGCAGCAGATAGCTTAAGGCTTAACTGTGGTAAAATTGAAGTTGGAAAATTTGCAGACTTTGTAGTCATTACCCTAGATGAAGCTCCAAAACGTCCCCAAGAGTTAGCTCTTTGGAGCATCTTGCAGACAAAAAAAGTAAATGAAGTTTATATAGAAGGAAAAAAATATGTTTAAAGCACTTAGTAACGTCATCAAGTGGATAGGTCAACATTTTATGGGGATGATATTTCTCCTCATCGTCTTTGTAGTGTTTATGCCAAGCAGTTCAACGCAGCTCAATACACCCAATCTACAAGAAATAAAACTCACAGGCCCTATCATGTCTGCGGATGTTGTACTCAAAGAAATAGCTGCTGCACAAAAAGACAAAAATATAAAAGGAGTACTACTTAACGTTGATTCTCCTGGTGGAGCTGTACCTCCTTCTATAGAAATAGCTTATGCCATAAAAGAACTCAAAAAACATAAACCTGTTGTAGCCTATGCGTCTGGTATCATGGCTAGTGGCTCTTACTATGCTTCTATTTATGCGAACAAGATTATCGCAAATCCTGGCTCTATTATAGGTTCTATTGGGGTCATTATGCAAAGTGCAAATATAGAAGAGCTTATGAGTACCCTAGGTGTAAAAACACAGATAGTCAAACAAGGTACATTTAAAGAAGCAGGTACGCTAACTAGAGAGTGGACGAAAGAAGAACGTGCCGAACTAGAAACACTTACCAGAGATACATATGAGCTTTTTGTAGCTGACGTAGCTGAGGCTAGAGGATTAGATATAAGTAAAGACAAAGACTATGCTGATGCACACATCTTTTCATCTAAACGTGCTAAAGATGTCGGGCTTATAGATGAGATAGGTGTGATAAGTACTGCCAAAGCAGACTTAATCAAACTAGCAAAAGTAAAAGAACCTGTATGGAAAGAAAAAGACAAACTAGAAAGTTTTATGGAACAGTTTGCTGCTAAAAGTATGATGCAGTTTCGTTCATACTTTTATGGACTACAAGCAAGGCTATAAACCTTCTGCTGCTTGTAAAAAGTCTTTTGCTACACTTTGAGGGTCTTCGAGTCCAACAGAGACACGTATGAGTCCTTCATGTACACCCAAAAACTTACGTGCTTCTTCATCAAAATCAGCGTAAATAGTACTTGTCATGTGCAGAGCCAAAGTTCTATTGTCCCCAATATTTGCAGTTAAAATCACCAGTTTTAGTTGATTTAAAAATATAAAGGCTCGCTCTTTTGTGCCACAGTCAATACTAAGTAGTGGTCCACAGCCTTGAGCAAAATCTGACTTATAGCGTGCATTGTCTGGACTTGATGCCAAGGAAGGATGGTTTACACTCACACCTTCAGGAAACTTCTCATCTAAAATAGCTGAAACCTTTTCAACACTTTGGTTGACACGTTCTACACGTAGAGAAAGTGTTTCTAGTCCTACCATGGTCATAAAAGAACCAAAAGCATTAGCAGTCATGCCAAAATCACGTATGGCTCTTTTTTTACAGATGGGGACAAAGGCTTTTTTACCCATCTTTTTCACGATTTTATGTAAATCTTTATACTTTTCATTGAGAAGCTTATCACCCTCTTCTTTTACTGCTCTAAAAACTGCTATGCCACCAAGAGCTGCAGAGTGTCCAGACATGTTTTTAGTACTAGAGTGTACCACGATATCTGCACCCATAGTTAGTGGTCGTAAAAGAAGTGGTGTAGGTGTGTTATCTATCATTACTACTGTTTCGTACTTGTTGCACAGGTCAATGATACGCTGTACATCTGGTAGTGTAAGAGAAGGGTTACCTACGGACTCAAAAAGTACCATCTTTACACCGCGTTTAAGTGTATTTTCTATGTGCTCAAAATCATCTACTTCGCAAAAACTATTTGTCACGCCAAACCGTGTAAGTGTGTCGTTTACTAAAGCGTATGTGCCTCCAAAAAAACCACCTATACATAAAAGCTCATCTCCCGCATTTAAAAATGCTGTACATACCATGGAGATAGCACCCATACCTGAAGAGGTTGCAATGGCAGCAAAACCACCTTCAAACTCAGTTACTACACTTTCTAATTTGGCATTGGTAGGGTTTCCTACTCTTGCATACAGTGGTTTATTTACAGTTGAAGAAAATATTCCTTCTGCTTCCTCAGCATTTTCGTAACCAAAAGCTGCTGACAGCGCTATAGTTGGAGCTATGGGTCCCACACGAGAACCAACATTATGTACAAGTTGTGTGTTAAAATAATCAAAATCTACGGGGGTGTTCATATTTATACTTCCTGGTCTTACTTGATATCCCTAATATTGCTTAGATAAGCTTTTCCAATTTGAATTGCATAGTATATCTTACATCCTATGCAAAAATCGAATAAAGTCTCTAATAATGCACAAATTAGTAAGATAACAGTAATTGACGTTGCAAGTACTGTAAATCCTGCTGTATAAAAAAGAACCAGAAACAATGAAATAACAAGCCCCAAATAAAGTGCAAATCTTTTAGGTGACTCATCACATAGTTTAGGTGCAACACCCCAGCCCGTAAGTACAAATTTACTCACAATATGAAATGGGCTTATCTGTGCTAGCCTTAGTGTTCTCATAAAAAAGTCAAAAAGTAAGATGAGTGCAAAAATGCTCTCTTGCGTTAGTAGAAGAATAATTGTAAACAATAGCACCTGAAAGGAAATTACTCTTACCATATTTGAATCAACTCTTCTTAGAGAGATGGGACATGATTGAGCCATAATGCTTTCCTTTGGACGATTTTAAAAAAATTTATTATACAGTTAGTAATATTAAAAGATACATTTATATTATAATTTACATATTAAATTTGGGTATACTCTTACTATGACTACTCTACCCAGCTACCTTAAAAGCCTAGACTATCTTCCTTTAAACAATACTTTTATCCCTTCAGAGACACCTTCAAATAAGCTTATGATACTTCTACATGGTCGTGGTGGGAAGGCAGAAGACTTTACATGGATACCTGATTTTTTAAACTTTGATGACATGCACTACTTGTTTCTTAATGCACCCAATACCTATGGTGATGGCTACTCTTGGTATGATGATTCTCTTAATGGTACAGATGAAGTATTTACCTTGCTTGAACAGACATTTGATATGCTTTTTCAAAAAGATTTTGACGCAGACAAAAGTTTTTTATTTGGTTTTTCTCAAGGTGCATTACTTACTTTTGAGTTTGGAGCAAGATATGAGCATAAACTAGCAGGATACATTGCCATAAGTGGACACATCAACAAGCCCAAACTTTTATTAGAAGAGATGAACCATCAAATTAAAGATGCAAACTGGCTTTGCATCCATGGTATAGAAGATGAAGCCTTAGACTTCAAAATAGCAAAAGAACAAATACGTATTTTACAAAAAGGTGGCATAAATATCATATTTAAAGCCTACCATAAAACACACAGCATAGAGAAAGAAGAAATGAAAATGATAAAAGCGTGGATAAAAAGTAAATTTTAGCATGTCTATGTATAATAAACCTTTCTAAATACACACAAGGCACTAGCACATGAATGACTTAGCTCTATTTAACATATTTTACCCCTCCAAAATCCCTTCAAAAAAACTTATGATTATCTTACATGGAAGAGGAGACTCTTCCAAAGGCTTTACTTGGCTACCTCAGGTTTTAGGTTTTGATGATATGAACTACCTACTCCTAGATGCACCTTATGAGTACTTTGGAGGCTGTTCTTGGTATGATTTGCCACCCAATCAACTCATAGGTATAGCACACTCCTCTAGTCTACTAGCAGACATCATGGATGAACTCTTTGAAGAAGAGTATGATGCAAGTCAAAGTTTTCTTTTTGGCTTTTCGCAAGGAGCGTTACTTACTTTTGAGTTTGGTGCAAGATACGAGAAAGAACTGGCAGGATACATCGCTGTCTCTGGATACCTTTACGATACAGACAATCTTCTTAAAGAAATGAACCCCTCATTAAAAGATGCTAACTGGTTTTGCACACATGGAACAAGCGATGAAGTGCTTCCTTTTGATACAAGTAAAACACAAATAGAAGTACTACAAAAAAATGGATTTACTATTGAGTTTAAATCTTATGATAAAGCACACACTATGATAGAAGAAGAAATTGCAGATATAAAAGCATGGATGCAATCTAAGATGCCCTAATCTCTTTGGCTTCACTTTCTCTTTTTTTTGCAAGATGAAGCACGGTTACTTTTTCTTCCCTTGTGAGGCTTCGCCACACTTTCATATCTTCAAAAGTACGAAAACAACCTAGACAGATATCCTCATCATTAAGACAGCATTTTCTTATGCATGGCACTTCTACTGTTGGCATAAATTTATTTTTTACTTTTCAGTTCATTATACCTGTCATAATAAAGCATAGAAGACTCATAGACAGCTTCATACTCAGCATGTGAGGCACAGTGTTTAATGTAGTCTTCTGCATCTTTTGTATATGTCATATACAGTGCTTCTATATCTGATGCATTGTCTTTGAAAGCTTTTGATAAGGCTACAATACTTGGAACTCTCTCGCAATCTGTTGTCTTCTTAGGTTGTTTCAAAATAAATTCAACATCTGCAAGTTTTGCTGTATAGGTATGCACCATTATGGAAGTCTCTTCAGACTTTTCTTTACTACTGTCACATGTTTTAAGATAGACACTTACATCTTTCTTATATCCATCAAGTAAGGTTTTAGCTTTTACGACATCTTTTGTTTCAATCGCTTTAGCCAATTCTGTTCCCACAGGGATAGTGCTACAGTCTATACCCGCAAAAGAAGCGTTATAAGTCAATATCGTTGCTATTATTAATATTTTTTTCATACCCAATTCCCCCCCCTAATATAATTATTCTATATAGTATACATTTTATAATGAAAATGTCATTAATTTATGAGCCAATACCTTAAATTTATTAGTAAAATATTAGATATAATACACCCAACTTAAACTCCAAGGTAAAACATGAACATCAAATACACACTCACGCTCAACGAATATCAAGAAGCCGCCATGTTTCATTATAAATCAGGGAAGCGTCCTCTATTGGTTGCTGTATTTTTAGGAATGGCTACTTTTATGATGATAATCGGTACTGATTTTACAAATACAGCGGAGGTAATAAGTAACATACTCGTGACATTTTTTGCCTTGTCATTTTACATACTTTTTACCCGTATGATAACAGCATATCAGGCAAAAAAAATTTATAACAAAAGTCCTATGCTCTCCTCTGAAGTCAGCTTACGTGCTTCAGGTAAAGGTATAAATTTAAATAAAATCATTGATACAAAAACGCTACCTTGGGATAGATTTACAAAATGGAAAAAAAATGAAAAGTATTATCTACTCTACACAAACTCTTATCAATTTAACGTGATACCCCTAAGAGTAATGGACAAAAAACAAGAAGAAGAGCTAGAGGCATTTCTTGTGAAGTACCTCTAAATAAGTGGTATAGACCACTTTTTATAGTAGGCAAGAACACGCAAGGAAACACCTAAAACAAAAACCATCATGATAGGATAAAAGTCCATCATAGAAAAACTATAAATAAAAACATAATGCTAAAAACCATAATAGCAGGAGTATCATGAGTAAAAGTATAGGGATGTTCACCAAGCATTATGTCACGGATGACACCTCCACCAAAAGCTGTTAAAAACACAGAAACAAGCACACCCAAAAAGTCTAATTTAGCACGGGATGCAACAAAAAACCCTGACATTGCAAAAGCGATGATGCCTACATATTCTGCTACTTCAAACATTTATATTTCCTTCACAAGATTGACGTATAGCATTATTTATATCAACGAGCTTAGTATTAGAGTTTGATGCTAGCTGTGCATTCCTAAAAATATTCTTAGACGTATTTTAGGCGTAGAAGTCAGAGCTTATCACTTTATAGC
>CAYXTZ010000028.1:5714-12894 GCA_964468535.1 uncultured Sulfurovum sp. | reverse complement strand
TTGGTTACGAACATCCTCATTTATAAAAGGTAAAAATATGTCAATTTGACATATTTTTACCTTTGTCTGTTTTTTTATGCCATCATACTGCCATGAATGTACAAATGGATAGTGGTACACCACCTAAAAAAACAAATACGATAAAACAAAAACCCAAACAAGATGCTATCATCAATAAACTTACCTGTGCTACTATTGAGGGAGTTACTGCAAAAGTAGTTGAAGTAGAAGCTACTTTTACTAAGGGATTACCTGGCTTCTCTGTTGTGGGACTTGCCAGTTCAGATATACAAGAGGCAAAGGAACGTGTAAAGTCTGCCTTACTTGTCAATGAGTTTGTATTTCCCCCTCTAAAAATAACGGTAAACCTAAGTCCCTCAGATCTTGCCAATAAACGTGGTACTCATTTTGATTTACCTTTAGCTTTATTGGTAGCTATGAATAAAAAAAGTTTTTCCCAAGAAGGACTATTTGTTTTTGGGGAACTAGGGCTTGATGGACGCATAAAAAGTTCGTCTATGCTTTTCCCTCTTATTCTCTCTTTAAAGGAGCAAGGATTGATTAAAAAAGCTATCATACCCAAAGAAGCTATTTCATACTTAAGCCACATATCAGGAATTGATTTTATCGCTGTAGAATCACTTAAAGAGACCATTGAGCTGCTTAAGTCTGGTTCGTTTAACGGGAATGTACAGCAATTTACCTATGATGCCCTATCCCTAAACATACAAAATAAATCATACTATTATGAAAAAAGTTATGAAAGTGATTTTTATGATGTCAAAGGTCAAATGATAGCAAAACGAGCTTCTCTTATAGCTGCAGCAGGTATGCACAACCTCTTCATGGAAGGTAACCCAGGGTGTGGAAAAAGTATGATTGCAAAACGGATGAGAAACATACTCCCTCCTCTATGTGAAAAAGAGTTGCTCTCTATAGCCAAACATCAATTTTTAGATGGACAAATCCCTGACTTTAAAGCACTACGTCCCATGCGTTCTCCTCATCATACAGCAACCTCTGCATCAATCTTTGGTGGAGGCTCAGGACAAGCAAAAATCGGGGAAGTGGCTCTAGCATCCAAGGGGATACTGTTTTTTGATGAAATTCCTCATTTTCCCAAACAAATCCTTGAAGCCATGAGAGAGCCTTTACAGGACAAAAAAGTCCATATAGCAAGAGTAAATGCAAAAATAGAGTATGAAGCTGATATCATGTTTTTAGCCGCCCAAAATCCTTGTCCTTGTGGTAATCTTTTATCTAAAATAAAAAAATGTCGTTGCAGTGAGCTTGAGATAAAGCGTTATAAAAATAAACTTTCTGACCCTTTTTTAGACCGTATAGATATTTTTGTTGTGATGCAAGAAGTGCAAAGTACTGACAAGCAAGATGTTACTTCTTCAGCTATGCATAAAGAAGTTTTAAAAGCATTTATCATGCAAAAAGAACGGGGGCAGGAAAGATTAAATGGAAAACTAAATGAAAATGAAATTGAGAAATATTGTACACTAAGCCCAGAAGCAGATAAAATTTTGGTCTCAGCCATTCATAAATTTGGACTTTCTCATAGAAGCATAGCCTCTATCAAAAAAGTAAGTCGAACTATAGCGGATTTAAATCATCATGAAAAAATAGAAAAAAAAGATATTTTAGAGGGATTAAGCTATAGAAGGAGAAGCTAATCCTTCTTCTGTTTTTTTATTCACTAAAAATTATAAAATTTCTACCACAACGTTAATCACGATAAACCCGCCCACCACAAGCCATATGAACATACTTAACGCTGTGTATACAGGAGCAAGCCCCAATCCTTTAAACTGGGAAAATATTGTTCCCATACTTAGTGCCGTCATTGCCATAGTAAGCAAAAATGTATCAACTTCATTGATGGTGTCTACAAGATTTTGAGGAAAAAGCTGTAAAGAATTGAACCCTGCAACAAAGATGGCTACAAAAAGAATTCCTGAAAGTGTCCCTTTACTGTTTGACGCAGAAAATGGCATATAAAAACATCCTTTTTACTCATATCCTCAAAATATTTGATTAAAATCTTTGAACTATACTATAATCTTGATATAATTACCAAGGTTTTATAAACTAAATATTAATCAATAAAAGAGATAAATAATGAAATTAACACTGCGTCAGATGCAAATATTTTTAAATGTTGTTAGTACTGGTCACCTGACAAATGTTGCAAAAGAAATGAAACTTAGCCAATCTGCTGTCTCTATGTCTATCAAAGAATTAGAAAATATTTTAGGACGCCCTGTCTTTGACAGAATCAATAAAAAACTGGTTCTCAATGAGGTTGGTCGTGCCTTCCATAAAGAGATATCTCCTATTTTTAAAAAATTAGCAGATATCGAATATGAATTTAAAAATTCTGAAAACAAAGGGATGATAAGGGTGGGAGCTAGTACCACCATTGTTGACTACTTGATGCCTGCGATTATATGTTCTTACATGAGTTCCTACCCCGATGTCAAGATTACTCTTAAAGAAGGAAATACTAAAGAGATAGCGGACATGATTAAAGAAGGGAGTATTGACATCGGATTTGTTGAGGGCTTTATCTCTGGAGCTGAAATTATAAAAGAAAAAATTGGCATTGATGAGTTACTTGTCGTTACAGCAGACCAAAATCTTTGTAAAAAATGTTCTATTGATGAAATTTCAGATAAACGTTGGGTACTTAGAGAAGAAGGGTCAGGGACTAGAGAAGTCTTCCTAGATTACATTAAAGAAAAGGTTGATAACCTCAATGTGTTCCTAGAATTAGGGCATACAGAGTCCATTAAAAGTATTTTGATGAACAGAGAATGTTTAACTTGTATTTCTAAGATATCTGTGAAAACAGAACTGGAAGAAGGGAAACTTTTTCAAGTCCCTGTAAAAAACTTTGAATGCACGAGAGACTTTCTTATGATATACCATAAAGACAAATACCATTCAGCTCTTTTTGAGAAATTTGTTTTCTTCTCTAGAAAACTCTTAACACAAATGATAGACGGGAAAACATGTCTTACGGGGAAGAAGTCTTAGTAGTACTGAGTTTAAATGCATCATTGTATTCTTGTAAATGATTTAGGTTTGCAAAGGGTGCGTCTTCTGAAAATTCAACCCGAACAGTCTTTACGAGTTTTAACAAATCTCTAAGTTTATGATTTCCTTTTTTGTACTGTCTTTGTGCATGGAGTAAAATAGACTTTTTATAGAGTCCACATAAAGGCTGTTCTCCACTTGGACTTTTTGCGATAATGACATCAGCATCTTCTTTGTCTTGCTCTAATATATACGCTATCTGCTCTTGCCCTACAAATGGTGCATCTACCGACAAAATAAAAACACCCTCTGTCTTTATGGTTTCTATGGTCTCAAAAATACTCAGCAATGCTACCAATGGAGAAGATGCTTCATATGTATCATAGATAAATTGTGCTTCAAAATCAAATTTATTTTCTTTGCTAGAAATGTAGACATTTGAAAAAAGTTTTTGAAGTTTTGTATATTGGTACCGAGTAAGTGTTTTGAACTTTCCAAAGGGCAAAAGTGCTTTGTCTTTTCCCATACGTGAACTTTTACCTCCTGCGATGATAACCGCATGCTTGTATTGCTTCATACCTCACCCTTTGATTCAAAACTACTTCTTCGTTTTTGATGTATAAGCAAGACTAAAAATGCCAAGAAAGTAATAAGAGACTCCACAAGAAAAAGATGTTCCCCATAAATTTGTCCAGAAAGCACAGCTCCAACAGAAGCCCCTAGTCCAAAAGAAATGCCAAGAAAAAACTGTTGGGCGAGTTTTTTTTGCGTATACAGAGAAAATACATAAGTAATCGCTGCAGTATGGTAAAGAGCGAAAGAAATGGCATGTAGAGACTGCGTCATAAAGGTAATCGTAACCGACTCTGGATAAAGATAAAGTATCATCCACCTTACTGCCGTGATGAGTGTAGCAAACTGTAAGATATTGAGCAAATTTCTTTGCAAAAGTGCTCCTTGATAATAGAGCATTATTATCTCACAAAAGACGCCAAAACTCCACATCCAAGAGATGAGTTCTAAAGAAACACCATGAGAATCCATATAAATGGTAAAAAAATTATAGTACCCTCCAAACCCTACTTGCATAAGAAAGATAGATATCCAAAATGCCCAATATTTACTAAGTGAAAAAGAGGCATCATCTTGTGCTGAACTATGACTAATCGTATCGTATCTCGTAAGCATCACCCCAAAGACTAATGCAAGAACTGCCGTTGCCGATAGATAATACAATGCTTCATAAGGAGAACTCAACACTTTCCCCAGCCATAAAGCAATACCCATAAAACCTAGCGAACCCCAAAGGCGTATTTTCCCGTAATGCCGTTTTGAAAGTGTTGCTAAAGCAATCGTTTCAACATAGGGAAGAGAGACGCCCATAGCTGCTCCAAAAAGTAAATTTGCTATGAGATAGAAGTAAAAATCATGTACTGTTTGCAAAAAGAGAAATGTCCCAATAATCGTGAAAACTAAAGATAGTCTATACACTTTTGCTGTGAGTGACACATAGTGCCTAAAGACAAAAGGAAGCAAAAAACGCATAAAGGGAGCTGCTGCGTAAATGATTCCTACCTCAACTGGAGTATAGTTTAGGTCAAGTAGTGCCTTGGGCATAAAAATGACATAGACCCCTACTAAAGCAAAGTAAAAAAAGTAATAGCCTCCCAACAAAGGAGAAAGAAATTTAATCTCTTTTGTCATCTGTATTTACAACAGCTGTAGCTGAAAGTAAGTCGTGTAGTGTTTTGTTGTCTTTTCTAAAAAACATAAGCATCCACCCCACTACAGTAAACAAAGAGAGAATAGCACTTAGGTTTCTAAATCCTATAGCAAAGAGGGAAGGTTTTTCTTTTGTTTTTTCATCGATAAGCGTAATGTTATAAGCTCTATACCCAGGTGTTTGCCCCGTAATATGCATAAAAATGGTTTGTGCTACTACTAGTGGGAGTAAAATATATATCCACCCAAGTAATTTATGCTCAGAGAACCCTTCTCTTCCATCCATTATAAAATAAAAGACGATATACATTATAGGCATCACAAGCATAAAAGAGTCTGTTAAAAATGCTTTAATTTTAGACCTTACAGAAGCATAGTTGCTTGTGTCTTTCATAGCTATTTTCTTTAACTTTTCTTCTTCTTTATTCTCTTTCTTTACATTTCTAAAACGTTTCTTTGGCATTAAAAATCCCACACTGCTGCTGCATACGGTCCTGCAAAATTAAGTTCTGTTCTTAGCCCAGCAACTAAAGTATCACTCTCTAAATAAAAAGATTTATACCCTAGCTCTAGACCTAAGCCTAAATCAAAAGTATAACGAGCAGAAAGCTCAACATCATAACTGCTAATACTGCCTAATGCAAGAAGATTCATCTCCGCTTGTAGTGAAATATCTGTAGAGGGTATATAAAAACGTGCTTTACCATAGAGCAGTGGAAGGGTCTCAGAATAAGAGAGGCTATCACTTTTTATGGCAGTCTCTAATTTCATATCTCCTTTCAGAGAACGAAATGTGAGACCTCCATCTACTGCTATCCAATTATCAAGTATCTCATAGTAGAGGGTTACATCGGTATAGTCCAAGGAGAGACCACTATCAACCTTACCTGTAACATTTTCCATGCCTCCCCAAGAAAAAGACGAAAGTATCCTCTCTCCTGCATGTGTTAATGTATGATATGCTAACTTGATGTTAGGCACTACGGGGAAAGGATGTTCAATATAGGCTTTAAAAAAGATATCCTCTGTACTTGAAAACCCCAAGGTATCTACAAAGTCTGCTGTATTATCTGCCTTGTATCTACTGGTCCCTTCTAGAGAATGACCATAAAATCCCAAAGATATTTCTCCCCCTATAGTATCAGCAAACATAATTACTGACGAGAATAGTAATAGGACTACCTTTTTCATACTACTGAAGTCCTTGTGTCATCGTAAATATAGGAAGTAACATCGCAGAGACTATAACCCCTACTACCACGCCAATAAAAAGCATCATAAATGGCTCTAAAAGCCCTAAAAGTAGTTTTAGTTTGTCCTCATTTTCTTCTGCATAAAGTGCAGAAATATTATCTAAAATACTTGCCACTTCACTAGACTCCTCACCAAGAGCCAAAGACTGCATAAAGTTACGTTTTAGCCTTACTCCTTTGGTCATCTGTAGCGCGTTAGAAAGCTTATTTCCTTCTTGCACTTTTACTGTAGCCTTTTCAAACAAATCTTTGAGCCCATAGTTTCCAAAAGTAGCTTTAGCAAGGTGTACTGCCTGTGCATACGCAACACCTGAAGCCAACATCAAAGAAAGTATGTAAGAAAATCGTCCTAACTCATGATTTTGTATCAGCGTACCAAGTACTGGAACTTTTAGCAACAAGGCATCAATCACACGATGAAAGCCTTCTGCTTTTGCATACAAAACTTTAAACAACACAATGAAAAGTATAATTCCAACGATAAGTGCAATATAGTACGAGGTCAAGAAATCACTTATATTTAGCACAAACTGTGTTATAGGTGGTAGTTCTTGCCCTGTATCATCAAAAATTTCTGTAATTTGTGGCACCACAAAAGCGATGAGAAAAGAGGTCATCCCAATCGCTACTGTAAAGATGATAGCAGGGTAAGTCATCGCTCCTTTTACTTGTTTACGTACTTTATTTTGTGCGGAAAAAAAGGCACCCATATTTGTAAGTACCTCAACCATCTTTCCGCTCTGTCCTGCAACATTTAGACTTTGTAAATAAAAGTCTGGAAGAGCATAAACTTTTTGTGCCTGAAGAGCATTAAACAGTGATTTTCCTTCATCTATCATCGTTTTAAGTGAGTTTAAGAAGGATACATAACGCTTCTCTCCTTCATGCTGATTTTCAAGGAGCTTAATAGCAGTAAGTATGGTCATTCCAGAGTTAAGATAGGAAGAGAGTTCTTTTGAAAACATAGCCAGCAGTTCTCCTGGCATCTGACGTTTAGAAAAAGCTTCAAGAGAAAACTCCTTAGTGGGGGAAAGCCCCTCATGATAAATGCCCTGAGACTTTAGCTTCTGTCCTGCTTCTTCTACAGAAGAAGCAGTCACAGTACCCTTTACTCTTTTTCCTAGTTTGTCAAAACCCTTATACTTAAAAAGCATCTCTAT
>CAYXTZ010000028.1:2771-5614 GCA_964468535.1 uncultured Sulfurovum sp. | reverse complement strand
TGTATCCCCTTAAGTTTTACTTCATTTACTACTGCCGTAGGACCAGGTATCTCGGGGGGAGGGATGATATGTATCTCTTCAGGGATATAAATACTACGCTCATTTTTTTTCAAGATATCGCGACTATCAAACTCTTTAATTTTGAAATATTTTGAAAGAATATCATCTGCACTTTTAGTATTTTGGTGATGCTTCAAGATATTGAGTGTTAAATACAAAGAATCCTCTAATGAACGTTTATTTCTCTCCGAAATATAAACTATCTGTTCATGGTTAGCAGTATGTATTTTAAGTACATAAATGATAGAAAATGAAATGATAATTACTGAGACCAGTATCTCTATAATAGTAAATCCTGGGCGTAAGTTTTTTGAAGGAGATAGATAGTTCAATAAAACTCTCCATTGTCTGCTAGCAATTGGGCATTTTCTAACCAATATTCTCCTGCATCTTCTGAGGACTCAAACTTTTTTGCATCTGCAAAATACGCAGGCAGGAAGTAAGCTCCTTGCTGGTCTTCTAAAATGATTTTGCTAGAACTACCATTGGGATAGAAATCTATTTTTAAACAGATTTTTTTGTCATTATAGCGTTCATATTCTATGCGGACTAAAGAGTTGCTTGCATCTACAGTATAGACTTTTATATTTGAGAGGTTTATCCCGTTGCTATACTCTTTGTATGGAGACCCTAGCCCTTGTCTTATAAGACAGGTTTTACAATCATTAAGACATAAAAGAGTCAGTCGCTTATTGAGCCCTTCTGAAGACATAATGCTTGATTTTAGGTTAAGTGGAGTAAGTGCTTTAGGTTTTTTCTCTCCCAATTCCACGCCCTCAAAACCAAGGAAGTAAACCAAAGAGACAATAAGTATTACAATAAGAAGTTCAATAAGTGTGAACCCTTGTTGCATCTTAGTTCTCTTTGCTTGATACATTTATTTACCTACACACACTAAAAAGAATGTCTTTGGCATTCCCCTCTCCGCCTTCTTTTCTGTCTGCAGCAAAAGAAATGATTTCTATGCCATCCCCTTTTCTAATGTATACAAAAGGTGTTTTCCACGAATCTTTAGGTATCTTTTTTAAATACGGTTTCGCTCGGTAATTAGGGTATTTATCACTATCTGGATTTGCCGTTAATGCCTCAAACCCTTCTTCTGTCTCGGGGTGCATACCATTGTCAAGTTTAAACATGTCAAAACGTTTTTCCAACTCATTCATCTTTAAGCATACAGTATCACGTTTTGCCTGGTCTGCCGAATCCATAAGTCCTGGAGCCACAACAGCTACCAGTCCTCCAAGTATCACGATAACGATAAGTAATTCAATCAATGAAAAACCTGCCCTACATTTTTTATGCTCTTGCATTTATATTCCTTAGGTATAATATTTGGAATAATTTTACTTGAATAGAGCTTTTAGATGGATAAAATGTATACTCATACTTTAGCGACAAAAGACAAACGAGGCTTTGCCCTCATTATCACGTTGTCTGTACTCTCTGTTGTTATTGCACTTACCATTGTATTGCTCAGTTATTTTACTGAAGTCAAAAAAGATGCAGACACAACCAAAGCACTCATTCAAGCCAATGTCTATTATGCAGATATTTTAAAGCAACTCAATGCACTAGGGAAGAATAAAAAAACGTTTTTCAATCGTCTTTACCGTTTTCCAGTCTCTCTTGTGTCCCCAGATAAACGTTTTAGTATTTTCATGCAGTGCGAGACTCTCTCTGCGGGGGTAAATATAAACTGGCTTGCCCTTGAACGAGAAAAAGGGAAACAGCCCTTATTCCAAGTATCACAATCTCTATTTGATACACTGGCACAACAGTATGAAATTGAGGATGCAGACAGGTTATTAGATATGCTACTCGTGGAGATAGGTGTTAATAAAAAATTTGTTAGTCTTACACAAAGAAGGCTTATGCAAAAAAACGGTATTATCTCCTATAAACAATTTTCAAATATTATAAACCGCTATGAACTAGAGGTAGATGACCTAAAAATATCTAAGGTTCCGTGGGAAAAATATTTTAGTTTTACAGGCAAAGCAGAGAAAATTGATGCTGAATACAGTTCAGCTGAATTGATTTCATTTTTATTTGATATTGATCTTCGTACTGTGACGGAATGGATAAATTTAGTTCAAAAAACATCACTTCAAAACTTTGTCAATGAAAATGCAGGAAATTATAATGAAAAAAAGAACTTACTAGCAGGAAGTACCTTTTTAGGGGAGTCACGCTGTAGTGTCACCTATGGTGACGGCTATAGATTTACATTTGACTATATAGCAGGGGAGTCTAAATATTTTGAATTTTATGAAAAACGATAAAACACTCATAGTAGTTCATTCAGAGATGAAGTATCTTTCTGATACCTTTTTTGATGGTGTCAATATTATGCTTACGCCACAATTTTATACCCTCAAAAGAGAATCTTTGCCTGTGAAGTATGAGTATCAAGCAAAACGTATAGCGCCCTCATTATTTGAAGGACTACTCGAAAATACACAAAATCATGAATATTTTGTGCTAAAAGAAGATGGGGGTTGGCTATTTATCGCCTATGATATTGAAAAAATAAAATCATTTTTAAGTAGCAAAGGTCTTAAACTCGTAAATATTTCTAAAATGTATTTTGCAGAGCAGTCTGTATCTTTATTTGAAGCTCCTGTATTGCTAGGAGACAAGAGTGCATTAGTAAACCTTGATGGTATTATGACGGTTATCCCTCAAATTGCACTTCAGACAGATGAAAAAGCAATGAAAGTCGATGATAGTTTTACTCCCAAAAAAGGTATCGCATTAGAAGAGAGAAGCAAATCATTCATTAG
>CAYXTZ010000028.1:0-2671 GCA_964468535.1 uncultured Sulfurovum sp. | reverse complement strand
AAACTTAAATCCTTGGCGAAAAAAGAAAACTTTACTATAGGTAAAGTTGCTAAGAGTAATGACCTGAAAGTAGAGGGTACCTTATGACCATTACTCAATTAAAAGCTTATAAAAATGAAATTATCGTTGCCATGGCTTTTCTCCTCTTGCTTACTTCTCTCATTTACAAACAAGGAAAAGTCTCTTCTACAAACAATGGAGAAACAGGAAACACTTCTTCGCTGCAAGAACTTAAAGAAGTCATAGCCCTTAAAAAGGTATGGGGAGATAAGAAAATAACGAAGAAGGTGGATAAGCTACAAAAAATTGTCCCTGCTTCAAAAGTAAAGTGGTCCCGAAAAGGGAAAAAGTTGACTGCATCTTTTAAAAATCTCTCTGCCAAAGAGCTAAACCAGCTTATTGTCAAAGTGATGAACCTTCCAGTGGAGATACAAAAACTAGAAATACATAAGACAGGCACATCTTACCAAGTGGAGTTCAAATGCAAATGGTAAAAAAAATTGCACTCATTTTCTTTGCTACATGGCTAGCTCTGTTGCTCTTTATGCCAAAGTCAGAACTCTATCATAGTGTAGAAAAGAAATTGGCAGAACAAGATATTAAACTTAATGAAAAAAGCATTGAAGAGGGTTTGTTTTCTTTAAGTGTTAAGGATGTTACTGTTTATGTGAAAGGTATAGCTTTGATTAATATAGAAGAACTCAATTTCTTTACCCTACTTTTTTACAGTTCCCTTAACGTAGAAAACCTTATAGTTGACGAAGCATTGCAGGTAAAAGTACCAGGGGCAACCAAACAAGCCCATATTACTCATCAACTTTTTAGTCCTTTGAGCCTCACCGTAGATGCAAATGGCTCATTTGGACAAATCGAAGGAAATATTGATTTACTAAATTATAAGATACTCTTAAACTTTGTAGAGACAAAAGATATTAGTATGATACAACCTTTTTTAACAAAAGATGAGAAAGGGTGGCACTATGAAAAATCTTTTTAAGCCTGAAATGATAAAAGGTGTGATTAGTGTTTTAGCTTTTCTCCTTGTCATAAAACTCTTTTGGTTCACTATTCAAATGACATGGCTTAGCACTAAAGATATAGACCAAGCAAAAGAGCAAAGCAGTAAATCTCTTTACTATAGAGTTAAACTAACACCCAATAATGTAAATGCACCTCAAGAGATTGTCCCAACAGTAGCAAAAAAAATTGCAGGAAGCATTAAAGAAATTACACTTTTGGCAATCTACAATGCTTCGGACATGTCTGTAATAACCGTTGAATATAGACGTAAGTCAAAAGTACTTGCTACAGGAGAGATTATCAATGGATTTACGCTAGAGGGTGCAGGAAACAACTTTGCTATGTTTAGCAAAGATAATAAAAATTATAAAGTTTTACTTAGCAAAAAAGGAAAGTCTACGTCACACATAAGTACCGTATCAAAGGCTACATCACCTCCGATTAAAACAAAGTCAAAAAAGATTTTAGGAGAAGTCACAAATGAAGGATCAGCAAGGATTATAGACAGATCCTTGTTGGATTACTATGCTAACAATATGGATGATATCTATAAAAACATTGGCATAACTGAAATAAAAGAGGGGAAAGACTTAAGTGGGTTTAAAGTAAACTTCGTTCGCAGAAACTCTCCTTTTGCAAAATTGGGCATACGGCGTGATGATATAATAAAATCTATTAACGGAAAAGAAATAAATAGCTACAATGCAGCATTTAGCGTGTATAAAAATATTAAAAATATTGACAATTTAAGCTTGGTCATTATTAGGGGAAAAGAAGAAATGGAGTTAGAATATGAAATTAACTAAAATAGTTTTAAGTGCATTATTGGTCCTTACCGTAAGCATACATGCAGAAGAAGAAAAAGTAGATATAAATTTTAGAGACCTAAGTGTGCGAGATTTTATTGAGATGGTTTCCAAAATCACACAAAAAAATATTTTAATAGAAAGTGACTTAAAAGGAAAAATAAACTTTGTTTCTCAAAAGCCCATTAAAAAAAGTGCTCTGCTCACTTTAGCAAACTCTATTTTGGGGAGCAAAGGGCTAACCATAGTTGACCAAGGAGAGTACTACAAAGTGGTAAAAACAGCAAATGCTGCAGGAGAAGGTCTTCCTGTACGTAGCAAAATAGAAGGAGATACCATGGCAACTGTCATGTTTCCTCTTTATAACTCCAATGCCGCTGTAATTCGAGCAAAAATAAAACCACTTTTACATAAAAACGCAAAAGTTATTTCCTTTAAAGAGAACAATGTATTAGCTATCACAGCAAATCCAAGAACATTAAAATCTATTGCTAAAATTATTAATGTAATCGAACAACGTGGAGAAAAACAATCCGTTGTTTTATCACTAAAGCATTCAACAGTTAAAGATGTCTTTAGCAATGCACAAAATATGGCTAAAAAACTTTTTCCTCAAACTATTGAAAGTGAAAAAGTAGACATACTTAAAGATGATGCAACAAATTCTATCATTTTAATAGGTAGGTCAAAAAATATTAATCGTATGATTAAATATATAAAACAATTGGATTTAAAAGGGGAGGACCAGTCACAAAAAATGTATGTAATCCGCCTAGAAAACTCCAATGTAGAAGAGATGGAAAAAATACTCTCAAAACTACTTTCACAAATGAACTCAGTCGCCA
>CAYXTZ010000027.1:11067-12926 GCA_964468535.1 uncultured Sulfurovum sp. | reverse complement strand
GAACACCTAGCAGTGCTGTGCGTATGCGTTGTGGTGAGAGTTTTTTATATTGTAGTCGTACTTGTGGGGGTTCAGTTGAAATGTGAATTGGTTGTGTTTCGCGGTTATTGTGTTGTGGGCGTTGTTTGTTGGGGGTAAATGGTTTCATTTAGGTGTGAATCGAGTTTACGTTTCACTCAACTTTTTTTAACTAGTTGATTTTCTAGTGGTTGTGCGTGTGGGTGGGCTTTGTTTAGGGTTGGTGTTTTGAAACATGGGTCTGTTTCACTCGGAGTGGCTCATGTGGGTGATTTTGACGCTGTGGACGAGCTTTGTGGGCGAAAAGTGAGTGAAACACGGTGAAACAGACGCAAGAGCAGACGCAAGTCTCGTAATCGGCAAGAATGGGAACGCTTTTCTATATAAGGCAAAATTAGCGTGAGATGAGTAAGCGTTTTTTGCCTATGATTTGAAAGTCTACTTGTGAGGTGTTGGGGTCGTAAAGTTGGGTGCGGTATTTGGGATTGTCTGAAATTATTTCTATAGTGCCGTCTAGGAGAAACTGCAAGGACTTTACTTTCATCATACCCTCTATGCGTATAACATAGACACCATCTTCTGTATGGCGTTCCTCTTTGGTGGGGGTGATAAGTATATAGTCACCTTGTCTGAGACCAGGCTCCATAGAATCACCATCTATCTGTATTGCTGTAATGTCTTGCCCCGCAAGTGAGGGAAAAAGTCTAGGGTTAAGAGAGAGTAGAAGCTCTTGGCTCTCAAAGTTATAAACACCCTCCCCTGCACCTGCTTGGAGGAGTGAAACAGAAAGTGAAACAGAATCCTCTGTTTTTGTTTCACTTTTGGCACTTTTTTCATGTTTTTGTTGTATTATCATACGCCATTTGTCGGGTATTTTATCTCTTTTTATCCAACTTTCAATATTTCTTTTATTAACATTTAATTCTTCCGATAGCTCAAAATCAGTCGCTATATCGAGGTGCTCTTTGATTTTATTTAATTCTTCACGTGCGGTCATATCCTTCCTTTATGAGAAAATCCTACAAATGCCTTGACACAATACTGCTTTTGTTGTATAATTCTCGTATCACTTCATACGATTGTAGCAGAAAGTGAGAGAAAAAGCCATTAAGAATGGGAATGAGGAGTAAAAGATGAGGACAAAAAGGGAAAAAATATTAACACAGATTAGAAAACTGAAGGATGAAAGTCCTTATGAGTGGCAACTGTTGGTTCAAGATATTGCAATTGACACATTATATCCTTCTCAAACAGAGAAGGACGAGAATATGCTCATGGTGTTGGTGATAAGGGGACTTGATAGATATTTGGATAAAGCCATAACCAAGCCTCCAATGCTTAGTGGAGAAGAGGCTAGGCAAATACTCTCATAACTTTTTAGCTTCTTGCATAATGCGTTCAATACTTACATCTTTAAGATGTATGACTTCGGCGATTTTGCACTTTTTTTTCAAATTCGACCGTAAGGGATTGCTCTTTGAGAAGGTATTAGGTTGAGCTGTTCAAAGAGAAGGTCTTTAAGTGCACGTACTTTAGTCTTAGCTTTTATGACAGCTTTTAATAGTGATTTGTCGTCCATAGTGATGGCTCCTTTGGTTTGATGTTGTGTTTGTTGGAACACATGACATTTTAGTGTAAAAGGGGCTATCAGTGTGAATGCACTGTGTTTGGGAGTCAGACCCGCAAACGATAACCACGATGTGGATTATCATGTGAGGTCAGACCCCTGTTAATTTGTCTCATCTGTACGTCCGCAGATGTCATGAACGGGGAGTCAGACCCGCACACGATAACCACGATGTGGATTATCATGTGAGGTCAGACCCCTGTCATGCTATAAA
>CAYXTZ010000027.1:0-10967 GCA_964468535.1 uncultured Sulfurovum sp. | reverse complement strand
ACGATAACCACGATGTGGATTATCATGTGAGGTCAGACCCCTGTCATGCTATAAACCAATAAATAAGCCTTGTGGTGGAGAGTGTCCATGGGGTTTAAATCTACATAAGAGCCCTTAAGGACTGTTGTTTGTTTCTTCCTCCCTGAAAAATAAAAAGCATACTCCTTATTAAAGTAAAGTCTTTGAGGGCTCCTATGTGGATTTGGTGATGCGTAAATGTGCGTTTCACTTGTTTCACATGTTTCACTGGCTACAAACGCCGTAAATTAGGGCTTTGTAGTGAAACATAAAAAAGGGGTGATGTGTTTCACTCCACTAATAATAAGGAAAAAATGATGAAAAAAAACAAAAAAAAGATAATAAAATATCTAACAAAGATAATAAGAAAAAGACCATTCTTGTATAAGCAGATGTTGATAGAGATTGAAACCAATGCATTCTGTCCTTCTCAAAAAAAGAAGGATGAGAATTTACTTGTGATTCTAAGTGTGCGTGGTGAAGGTGGATATGTAGGTCACGAAGTGAAACCTAAAAAAAACACTAGGCGTCTGCTTCGTAATCGGGATCAATTCTTAGTATGTTTGTGTGACATTCATGGCTTCGACGTTTCAGACCTTTGAGAACCTCTTCATTTTTCGTAGTAGCAGTATATAGAAGGATGTGTTCTTCTCCTTTTATATTTTCTTCTAGCTTCATGACTCTGTTTACTAAATCATTATGGTCTATAGATAAAGCAGTGATATTGGTAGCGATGTCGTATATTTGTGATTACAGTTCTTTGAGTATTTGTTTTAGTGTGTCGTCCATAGTGATGGCTCCTTTTGTTTTGTTGTGTTTAGTACACGTGACATTGTAACACAGAGGGGCTAGCAGTGTGGATTAATTTTGGTGAGGAGGTGGAAGTGAGAGAAATGAGCTTGAGAGAGTGTTTTGATGCTCAGGGTTTTGGCGTGGTGAAGTACGCAAAAGCACACGGTCTTGGGGAAACAAGGCTGAGTGAAGTACTTGGAGAAAAGGACTGGGCCACAGGAACAAATAGAAGCAGAGTAGGTGCGACCAGAAAGGTGTATGCACAGCTCAAAAAAGATGGCATCTATATAGGTGCCTTACCTTGGGAGATGAAGCGATGAACAGTAGTGAGCTAGGAACAATACTGAACGTGCCACCACGTACCATACAAGATAGAACACAAAAAGCCAAAGAAGCCAAACAAGAGAGCATCAAAATAGATGAGCGTTTTTTTAAATTTGAAGTCATCAAAGGGCATTACGCTTATGAAGAGATATTTGCTGAAGTGCTGGACACCAGTGACACAGACTTAAGTGCTGCGTGGCGAAGGGCTAGTGATGAGCAACAAGAGTTGGCCTCTAAACGTCTAGCAGTGGTAAGACTGTACAGAAACCGTGCAGGCAGTGAGAGCTGGCAGAAGTTTCTTGGGCGTGTTGAGTACAAATATAGAGATGTGAAGCCTGGCAAGTCCAAACTGTTTCGATGGTTAGACATTGTGCGTAAGTGCGAAGAGAGTGGTGAAGTGGCTTTAGAATGGCTACTTGATAAGCGTGGCAAGCAGAGTAGTAGTAGAAGCTACACGGATGAGCAGTATGCTTTTATGAAACGAGTGTTTTTAGAAAAGCCTCACAGAGAAATGGTGAAGATACATGGGTATATGCAGGTGCAGTTTGGTGCATCGTGTCCTTCTTACTCTACCGTGATACGTATGATGAACCATTATAAAGAGAATGAGCGTTATGTGGTGATGATAGCCATAAACCCTAGTGAAGCCAACAATAAGCTAAGACCAGCACCGGGGAATGCTTCTGAAGTGGCAGGACACAACAATGCAGTCTGGGAAATGGATGGAACACCCGTGGATGTGATGTGTAGTGATGGGGTGCGTTATGCACTAAGTGCTGCTATAGATGTGTATTCGCGAAGGGTCGTTGTAGTGCTGACACCTACAGCAAATGCTACGGCACTGGCAAAGGTGTTCAAAAAAGGCATACAGAAGCTTGGTGTGCCTGAAGCGGTACTTCTTGACAATGGTAAGGAATACAAGTCTAAGACTTTTGAATACACTTGTTCAAAGCTACAAATAGAGCAACGATTTACCATGCCTTACTCTGGATGGCAAAAGCCGCATATAGAACGTTTCTTCGGCACTTTGACTAGACATCTATTTGAAGAATTACCAGGATATACGGGTCACAATGTGGCTGAGCGTACGATGTTACAAAATCAAGACACGTACGAAGAGAAGATGCAGGCTAAAGAGCGTGCCACAGAGCTGATGAAAAGTGGACATGCAGCGGCAAAGAAGCTTGCTAAAAAACAAAAAGACGAAGACTGTTATGTTCCCACTACGCTCAGTCGTGACGACTTAGAGAAGCGTATAGACCAATGGGTAGTACTTTATGAGCAACGAACACATAGAGGCATAAAACAAGCACCTAGAGAGAAGTGGGATGTGTGTGTGAGACCTACACGTACCATTAGTGATACACGTGTTCTTGATATGCTTGTGGGATTAAGTGAAAAGAAACGCATCACGAAAAAAGGCATTACAGTCAAAGGGCTTGAATATTGGAATGACCTCTTTTATGACCGTGTGGGTGAAAGCATGTGGGTACTTAGTGATGATGACCTAGGGTATTTGTATGTGTATGACTTAGAGATGAACCCATTGTGTAGGGCTGAAAACCCTGAGCTTGTAGGTAAAAGTAGGGCTGAGTACTATGCTTCTCGTTTTCATGACAAAAAGATGAGAGCGGTGATACGTGAACTTAGAGAGCTTAGACGTGCAGCACCTGAACGCTACATACAGGCTCTTGATGACGTGCTGGAGAAAGAAACAAAGACAGAGATGGCTTTAGAGTTTAAGTCTGAGCTTGTAAGTGGGGTACGTGAGATGATGAGTGATGAGAGTCCATATACAGTAGCAGAGCAAGAAGTACTAAAGGACGAGAGTGTAGAAACACTTACCATCAATGGTAGACCAGTGTTTGGTACCGTGAGCGAACGCTTTACTTGGGTACTTGACAACAAAGGAGAGGATGCCTTAGATGAGACCACTGCAGGACTAGCAGGCGAACACGAAGAACTGTGGGCGATGGCTCTTGAAGAATGGAAAAAAAGAAAAGTAAGTTGATTTTAAAGCTTTGATAGGGGATTATGAGGGGTTAGACTCTAGTAATTCTCGTTCAAGTCTTTATCTAGAAGACTAAAACACCAACAATAAGGAAAGAAGATGAGTAAACGAGAATTTGTTAGAACAAAGAATTATACAGCAATGTTTGAGCTTTTATCAACATTAGTAAATCTAAAAGAGTCTTCAGAGAGGATAGGGCTTGGGTATGGCGAACCAGGCCTAGGAAAAACGATTGGTTTGGAAAAGCTAGCTTATGTTTTTGATGCTGTCTTTATTAGAATTAATGATTCATGGACTGCAGCATCAAGTATGACTGCACTGGCAGATGCTTTGGGTTTACACACCAAAGGAAGTACTGCGGCGGTGGTGCGTCGCATTGTGGACTCACTCATAAGCGAACCAAGGGCGATCATAGTCGATGAGATAGATAGGGCCTTGGCCAAAGATAAGATGGGCGTTTTGGAGAACTTGCGAGACATACATGACCAAGCCAAAGTGCCTTTGCTTTTGGTGGGTATGACAGCGTGTCATGCCAGGCTTCAGCGGCATAAACACCTATACTCTCGAATTGTATATATAGAGCATTTTCCTGGCACGACAGAGGAGGACATAAAAAAGTTTATTAATATGTGTGGGACTGGAGATGATACAAGTTTTAAACCGATTAAAATCAAAGATGATTTAAAGAAATACTTGTGTGGATTGTGCAGAGACATACGTTGTGTGACAGTGAGACTGGAGCGGATTGAATTATGGTGCCAATTGAATGATGCTTTGGAGATGGATTTAAAGACATATAGGATAGCAAATATAGAGAGGAAAAAGAATGCCAGCATTCAAAAGTAAAAAAAGGCGCAAAAATGCACGCCAGTACCTTTGGGAATATATAAGGCGTAATCGTGTTTTTAAGGTGGAGGACTTGCTTCCTATCGTTGATGACATGAGTGTGGAGAGCATGAAAGTGTTTTTTAAACAACTTGAACATGCAGGATACTTAAAGATACGCATACCTGTAGGGAGAAAGACTAAGCCCAAAAAGTTTGTAGATAGGAGCTATGGTCTGGTCAAAAATACAGGGGCCTTATGTCCTGTGTGGGTACCTAAACAAAAAAGGCTCTTTGATAGAAACAATCAAGAGGTGCAGACAAGAGACCCAGTATACCTACCTAAGGTAAGCAAGAAGATAGGGCAGAGACCAGTGAAAGCGTTGGACTACGCAAAGGGACGCATTATACAAATAATAGAAGTTGAAAGGTCTATATCGCTATTGATGTTGTCGGTACGCTCTGGTGTAAGTGGAAGAATGCTTGCCGAGGCAGTGCAGGCACTTATTGAGGAGGGGTTACTGCTAGATGATGGAGTAACAAAGGAGGGATTGCCTTTACTTAAAAATGGAGGGGAAACATGATAAGCGTTAAAGAATGTGTGAGAAGAGGGAAAAAGACTGTGGTGTACTTGCCAAAGGTTTTGCCTGTGGAAGTGCGGTGGCATCCAGCACCCAATGCAAAGAAAGGCATGCGCAGAGTGGTGTACATAGACAGGGTGGTGATGAATGTGTATGTTTAAAAAATGTGGCGTGCACTTTTTGCCAAGAAGAGTGAATTTTTAATGTGCTCACGCAAGAAATACAAAATACAAAAGGAGATTACAGATGGGTGTTGAACTGGCTTTTAGGATGCTTGCAGTATTGATATTATTGCTTGTGATAGGTAATGAGTATCGTGAGATACGCCAATGGTGGAAAAAGGAAAAAAGATGGTTTTAGTGGGATACAAAAAAGGAAAGAGACGGGTAATAAAGACAGACAAATGGCTGGAATTGACGTGGTTTTGTGGCTTGATGGATAGAGTAGAGTACTTGCATGAGTGAGAAGAAGAAAACAATACTCCAGTACTTAAGGGCTAAGGCAGGGTTGTTTGAAGCACTGAGTGTAGATCAAATAGCGAACGAGTTGCTGATAGATAGAGGTGAGGTTTATGCATTGTTGACTACACAAACCCTGAAAGGTTGTCGCGCTCAGGATGTGGCTGACTATATAATAAAAAAGGATGAAGAAGATGAGTAAAGAAATGATAACGGCCATTGGGGTTGCACAAAGACTAGGTGTAAGCGTGGCAGAGGTGGAGACACTTTGGAAAGAAAAAAAGCTTAAAGGCACAAAAGACTTGGGAATTTTGGATATCGACAAAGATTCCCTTATGGCGTACTCTGGGTTTAGTTCCCGTGCTAGACAGACTGCTAAGTGCAGGGTTTGCCGCCCACCCAAAGAGACCGAAGCTATTCCTATGCCTGTTGAGGAAACAAAAGCACCACAAGGGCATTTCCTCGCAAGTTCAAGGCAAAAAAATACAAGGTCTGCCAATGAGATTAAGGCAGAGAAAGAAGAGCCAGCGCTGGCTGTTTTGGCAACAAACAAGGACAGCTTTAAACAAGAAGATATGAGAGAAATGGCTGACCTTTCTTACAAGATGGGGCGACTGTCAGTATATGAGGCCATGAGTGAATTTAAAAAAAAGGTAAGGGGATGACAGGAAAAATGAATGAGATGTGGACAAATAAAAAAGGTGAGCAGGTACACCCGGATATAGTGCCTCATGAGGAAAAGCTCAAAACAGAGCTGGTATATAAGCTACTTGATGAAGCAATTGATGTGCAGGATGCGTTGATGGCGTTTAAAAAGATAGTGCTTTCTCATATAGATGCCTACATGGAGATGATGCGTGAGAAATATGGCATTAACCCAGTAAAAGGCACAAAAGGTAATGTGAGTTTAGAGAGCTTTGACGGCTTAAAAAAGGTGATGGTACAGGTGAGTACGCTTATTTCTTTTGATGAGAAACTAGGCTTTGCTAAAGAGAAACTTGATGAGTATTTTGTGGAAAAAACAGAACATGCGGATGCAGAGATAAAGACACTCATAACGAAGGTCTTTGATGTGGACAAAAAAGGAAATGTGAATGCGAAACAGATACTAAGCTTAAAGTCTTACAAAATACAGCATCCCAAGTGGCTTGAAGCCATGGCTATTATAGATGATGCTATAGAGATTGTGGGCACGAAGTCATATATACGCTTTTATAGGCGTCAAAACATTGCAGACAAATTGGAAAACATTTCCATTGATTTTGCAGCACTTTAGGAGAAGAAGATGAGCAAACTTAAACAAAAAATTATAAATAATATTATTGAGGTAGAGGGTGGATTTGTAGACCATGTAGACGATAGTGGAGGTAAGACGCGTTTTGGCATCACTAAGGCCGTGGCTCGTTCTTGGGGCTACACGGGTAGCATGAAGCGCTTACCTAGAGAGCTTGCCTTTGACATTTATGCTGTCATGTACTGGGGCAAACTAGGGCTGGACTATGTAGAAGCACTTTCTGCATCCATAACTGCAGAAATGGCAGACACGGCTGTAAACATGGGAGTGGGAACGGCTGGAGGTTTTTTACAGAGGTCGTTAAATGTGCTCAATAGACGCGCTAGAGATTTTGAAGACCTAATTGTTGACGGCTTAGTGGGTAGACGGACACTGGGAGCATTGCGTTCATACCTAAACAAAAGAGGCAAAGACGGTGAGACGGTGTTGTTGCGCATGCTAAATGCCTTGCAAGGTGCTAGATACATAGACCTAGCAGAACGCTTTGAGAAAAATGAAACATTTCAACATGGGTGGTTTCTGCACAGAGTAAAAATGACATGAGACATCCGCTATTGAACATTGAAAGTGCAGGGCATTATGATCAAAAGGACAAAACGGCTATACACCTACTAGAAGAGAGTGCTACTGTGGCGGAGCAGGTGGGTTGGTGTAAAGGAAACATCGCCAAATACAAGTATCGTTGCAAGTATAAAGGCGAAGAAGCCAAAGATATAAAAAAGATAGAAACGTATGAGAACTATTTGCTGTTATTGCAGTCACTAGTGCCAGAGGCTTTGCATATGAGAGTGTTTGAAGCCTATCAGAAGTATGGGGTACGGCTTACGTACTACTAGGTTCATGGAGTCCATTTGGGTGGGCTTTGTTGAGCTTATTTTGGAAGAGGAAATATGATAGCAAATGCAGTATGCAAAGAACATGATAAAAACATTGGTAGTGCTACAGCACTTGATAGCCTCAAACTCAAAGAGCATGAAGCCATAACAAAGCTTTCTAGGGCGTTAGGGGGTAAGCTTCTACACTTTTATGTGTATGGGGCAGTAGAGCGTGAGGCTTTAGTGTTTTACTTTTCTCACCCTGCCATACTCATGGAGTTTAAGGCCAAAAAGGAAGTTATATTGGAGGAGATGAAAAAGATATGGAAGATTGAGGGCATCACTAAAAAGCATGTGAATTTTAAGACGATTGCTGCGAAGGTAAAGCCTAAAGCGACTGAAAGAAAAAAAACAGAGACCCTAGAGCGTGATAAGGCAGATGGGGGCTTTGCCATACACTGTGAAGGTGTGTTGGCTACGACGTTTAAAAATATAGCCAAAATTATATGTGAAAAAAACCAACGCTACGAGGCACAAAAACAAGGAAGATAGGATGAACACGTTTATGGACAATGTAAATAAAGAGCTAAATGCCACAGCGTATCAGCCTACGGTGGCCACAAGGTTTGCATGGGCAGAAGGTAAGACACTCACACAAGCAGACTTTGAAATACAAGACAAGGTGATGCTGATAGATGATTTTTTATTTACCGAGTCGGTGACGCTCATTTACAGTCCACCCAAGCAAGGTAAAACATGGCTAGGGTATGCTGTTGCACTTACAGTCGCGGGACATGAGGATATAGAAGATGTATATTACCTAGACATGGACAACTCTATGTCTACACTAAAAGAGCGTAATATACACAACACATTGCTACAAAAGAGAAACATTCACTACCTCACACGAGGCACTATAGGCTGTGAACCACTGGAACAACTGGCACAGATAGCACACACGGCAACACGTGGGGCGTATGATGGTGTTTGTTTTGTGTTGGATACTACTAAGGACTTTATAGATACAGACATTAAAAGAGACGCGCTGCAGTTTATGAAGCACTGTGTGCGTCTGCGTGACGCTGGTGCTACGGTGATTATACTGCACCATTCGACGAAGAACAACAAGAAAATATCTGGTAATTCGGTGTTCACAAATACGCCTGACAACGTGTACGAGATGAAACAGACAGGAAGACTTGAGTCTGTCCTTAATTATCAGATGAAAGTTACCCATGCACGTGGGTTAGTTAAAGATTGCAAATGGTCGGTAAATACCAGCACCTTAGAACTGATGGCATACGATGCCGTTAGTTCAGGACTTACAGAAGACGACAAAAAGCTGGTAGAGTCTGCCCTGTTTGCCTTGCGTAATGCAACAGAGGGATTGACTGCTTCCAAGCTTATACAGGGAATGGGTTTGTCAAGGCAAGATAGGCGTGGCAAGAGAATTATTGCTGACCTGATAGACAAATATTGGACAAAAGAAGAGATTAGCTCTCATCAGCATCGTTATCATATCATCAAGGAGAAAGTATGACCCCCAAACAAAAAGCATATAAGAAGTCACTCATACAGCAAGTGCATGTGTCGGACAAATATAGAAGCTATTATGCACAAAACAAAGAGGATTATAGGGATAAACTTGAAGAACACTTTGGAGAGCGTAGTTCGAAAGAACTGAACATAAAGCAGTTACTTGTGCTTGTAAAATGGCTCAATTATGACTTGCCAGATATGCCCATCATAAAAGACAGAAGCAAAGAAGTCACAGAGCGTCAAACAGCACTTATCCATGCCTTATGGGAAGCCTATGCTAGAGACAGGAGCCCAAAGGCTTTAAGAGCCTTTATAGCGCGAATTACTGGCAATACTTATTTGCAGATAGATAGGCTTTCTAAAGCAGATGCCACCAAGTGTATTGTGGCACTTAAAAATACACTCAAGGAGTTATAAATGATATGTCCTAAATGTGCAGCAGCTAAAACACGTGTGGGTCACACAGAAGTACGTGGTGCGGTTACTATACGACTTCGATACTGCACGGTCTGTCGTTTTTCTTTTAATTCAATTGAAAGACCCAATTTTACACCATTTACAGCCAAGGAGATAGAAGAGTATGAGAAATATGTTACTAAAGAGCTTACTAAAAGCCAAGAGTAGCCAGCATGAGGAAGTAGAAGCTCTTATAGCTACTTACTTGCGAGACGTAGCGAACAAAAATAAAGCCCAAAGTGATGCCTTTGTCTCAGAGTTACTGGTCTTTGTGATGCAAAAAGTAGAACAAGAGATAGATAAAACCATTTTGTTAAATATGGTTTCAAGCAAAATCAATAGCCTAGGCTACACCATAGAGACAGCCGTACTAGAGACTATATATGAAAAGTCTGCTGTGGCTATAGCTTCTTCTGTGGGTGCTGTCTTTAGTTTTGATAAAACAGATGTAGAGGTGCTTGACTCCATGTATAGAGCTTTGACCTGGATGAAAGAAGATGGTGCTAGCAATACACAGGACAAGCTTAAGCTCATCATCGGTGAAGCTATGGAGGGTGAGGTCAACATGGTAGATCTTGGAGAGAAGTTGCGCGAGGGATTTCTGGGCGTGGTAGATGAGTCTGCTAGGTACTTTGAGGGAGTGAGTGACCACGTGATAAGGCAAAGCCAGTCGGTGACTCGTGCGTACCAGTTTGAGAAGGCAGGGGTGCAGAGTGTGAAAGTGGTGGCGGTGATGGACAATAGGACTTCTACGATATGTATGTCACTTGATGGAAGGATCATAGAGACGGGTCATGTCATTCAACAGGCAGATGCCATCACGGCAGCCCAAAACATCGAGGAGAAAAAGAAAGCTTCACGATGGCAGACACAACCCATCTTTGGTGCGCTTAAAAAAGATGTGGCTTTACCTCCGTATCATTTTAGATGCAGAACTATTGTGGTAGCATATTTCCCACAAAGTGTTGAGATTGACGGTAAGAACGTGAATGGGTCTTTGTTACCCGGTGAGATATACAGAGGCAAAAAGGTTCTCTTTTCTCATGTTGACCAGTTTGGATATGAGAGAGTACTTACTGTAGATAGTTTGGATCATGACGAAGTAGACAAGCATTACTTGTCACGCAAAGAGGTGCGTTCCGGTCTTGCTACTATAGACCGAATGTCTGCACACTCAAGGTTTCAAAACAGAAGCCTAGGTTATAGTAAACAAAATGAGATGCTTTTTGTCTTTCGAGGCGGTGAGATACATACGGTATTTAGACCAGAGCAAAAAGTCAAAGAATACAACAGTGACAGAAAACTCTCTACAGAGGTCACAAAAGGAGCCACATTGCAAAGATTTAATATACGGTTGGGGCATTCAAGTCACATTAAAAAAGAGGACTTAAAACATACTGTTCTAGGTAGACTGCAAGACGAGGGCTATACGCCTTTGCCGGATGAAGAAGCCTACAAAAATATAGCCATATCTGGAGTCAATAAAGAGGGAAAGCTAGACTACATCTTCATAGGACAACACTATGAGGCAGAACTTGTACTTGATGCGGTAAAAGACGACCCACTCTTTCAAAGAGAGGCACACTTTACAGTACAAGGCAAACTTGAAGAGAAAAGCCTGGAGTTTGACGGTACGCTCTTTGATGCTTTACTGGTCATAGTAAATGAAGGAGCAAAATACGATGTATGATAAAGCAATACAAGACTTTTTACAAAGGGGTGCCTTGATGCTACAAGCGCAGGCTGTACAAGATGCACCTGTAGTAACAGGACGGCTTAGGGGTGACATTGCTGTTTTTCCTCAGACACGACCAAATGAGATAAGTGTAGGAAACTCCAAGCTCATAGACTACGC
>CAYXTZ010000026.1:0-13397 GCA_964468535.1 uncultured Sulfurovum sp. | reverse complement strand
AAGCTTACCTCTATACACTCATGTGCTACATAGAACAAAACCCACTTAAAGCCAATATGGTAAAAGATATTGCAGAGTATCCCTATAGTTCTTACCACTATTTCCTTAATTACCATGAGATACCTGAATGCTTGAAAGACTCTTGGGTAGTAGAAAACTATAAAGAAGACAGTGAAGCCATAGAAGCATTTTTAACAAACCCAGTAGACAGTAGCCAACTACAAGAACTCAGAAAAGCATCTTCACTAGTAGAAGCCCCTAATGTAGATAATAAGCTCAAAGAGAAAGGTTTGAGAAAGCTTTTAAAAGATATAGACGAAGATATAAGCAGAAGAAATAAGATGATTGTCAAGGCTTACAGGAAAGGCTATTCTCAGCACATGATTGCTAAAGTATTGGGGATGGCACAGTCAACAATTAACGGGATTATAAAAAGGATGACAAAATGAGATACGAGGTGTCCATCCACTACCTTATGCTCCTAAAAAGACCTAAACCATCTTCTTTTCCACAAATTTTAAAATATTTTCAGCCATACTTATAGCCTCAAGAACTTCATCATAATCAGGTTCTAAAGAGATGTCTGGGTATCGAAATGCAGTTGCGTAAGAAGTTAGGTTTTCCGAATACTTATAAAGTGTTTCAAATTCACTGTCTATATCTGCACAAATTTCAACCAACAGTTCTATGTCCTGTGTTTTTCTAAGTACTTGTTGTTTAAATGAGAGATGATTTTAAGTCATTATTTGCTTTGTGAAGCCATGCTTTAGTAGAGGTCATATGAGCTTGATATCCTCTTGTTTCACCGTATACATTAAAGAGCTTATGTCTTTTGAAAAAGTGCGTTTATCACAAAACAATAAGCACATTTTTCTTTTACCCCAACTACGCTATAATCTCTAAAAAATTAGAGCAATTATGAACTTTGAAACATACCCTTTTGAAAAACTCAATACTTTACTGAAAGACATTAGACCAAATAGCAAATATGATGCACTTTCTCTTACTATAGGTGAGCCACAGTTTGCCACGCCACAGTTTATACTTGATGCACTTAACGACAAAGCGACATTACTAAACAAATACCCCAAAACAGCAGGAGAAGCAGTATTGCGTGATGCGATGCTTTCTTACAATAAGGAACGTTTTGACTTGACACTTGATAATAGCCAAATCATTCCTACTTTTGGTACACGAGAAGTACTGTTTAACTTTCCTCAGTTTTTACTGCATGATGTAAAAAATCCTGTGATGGTTTTCCCCAATCCTTTTTATCAGATATATGAGGGTGCAGCAAAAGCGTGTAGAGCAGAGGTGATTTACCTAAACTTGAATGCAAGAAATAATTTTCAACCTGTAGTTGATGAAGAGGCATTAGGTAGAGCAAGTTTTGTCATACTCAATTCACCTAACAACCCTACAGGCTCTGTTATGTCTATGGATGACTTAAAAAAGTGGGTAAGGTTAGCATTAAAATATGACTTTGTTTTGATGAATGATGAGTGTTATGCGGACCTGTATTTAGATGAACCTTTGCCGTCACTTTTAAATGCAAGTATAGAAGTAGGAAATCATAAATTTAAAAATATTTTAGTCATTAACTCCGTGTCTAAACGCTCTTCTGCACCTGGTTTACGTTCTGGATTTATCGCGGGAGATGCGGAGATACTAAAAGAGTATATGACTTACCGTACCTATGTGGGCTGTGCATCACCACTGCCATTGCAACACGCTGCAGCTGCGGCGTGGTCAGACCAAGAGCATGTAGCTGTGTTTAGAGAGAAGTATAAAAAAAACTTTAAAGTAGCCAAAGAAGTATTAGGGTTAGATATTCCCAAAGCCACTTTTTACATTTGGCTTAAAGTTGAAAATGAGATAGACCTGACTACTAGACTTTACAAAGAGTACAATCTAAAAGTAATCCCTGGTTCTTTTTTAGGACGAGAGGGTGAGGGAAAAGGTTATGTGAGACTTGCACTGGTTTATGAAGCTGACATTACAAGAGAAGCACTAGAGCGTATAAAAAACTGTTTGGAGAAAAATTAATGGAAGCAAACCCTGAGATACATGTAGAAGAACTAAAAAAAGACCCAGAGTTTTTAGAAAATATTAAAAGACTTGAAATTGAGTGCAAAGAAGAGCAAAGCATTGCAAAAGGCTATCAACTCTTAGATGCACAGCTCATCATAGAAGCTCCCGAAGACGATATCAATGAAATTTTTACATTTATTGTTAATAATGCTTTTGATAGATTGGCACAAAAACTCACAGACTCACAAAATTTCGACATGAAGGATACAGAAGACCTAGCAACTGCTAGAGCCATTTATGAACATGGCATACAACGTTACAGCGAAAATGATAAAAAAGGTGCAAAAGAGATATTTTTAGTACTTAATTACACCATAGACCATGCGGAACTTAAAGATGCGATGATGATTCATGCGGCAGCTGTGATGGCAGGTCATTCTTTTGAAGACTTCATAGAAAATCTTGTAGATGTAAGTGCTGTAGATGAAAATGACCCTTTAGCATTTTTCATACAAACATTTGCGCAACCTACAGATATCTTGTTAAACATGTTTACAGAACAAGTTAAAGAGGGGAAAGAAGAGTTGAGAGTTTTAGATGAAAGTAAGAGTAAATAAATGTTGAAAATATCTGAACTTTACTCAGTTTTAAGGAGACAGATATGAAAAAAATACATTTTATAGGCATAGGAGGCATAGGGCTTTCAGCACTAGCCAAGTTTCTAGCAAATGATGGACATAAAATCTCAGGTTCGGACATAAAACAAACAGAAATTACCAATGACCTAGCCACTAATTTTGATGCAAAAATCACCATACCTCACCATGAAGATGCAGTTGATGGAGTAAATAGGGTCATCTATTCAGCAGCAGTACGCCCTAACAATCCTGAATACCAAAGAGCAAAAGAACTAGGCATTGAACTTCTTTCAAGAAAAGAGTCTTTAAAAGGTATCTTGGGTACGAAAGAAGTCTATGCTGTAGGCGGAGCTCATGGCAAGAGTACCACTTCTGCGATGTTAGCGGCTATATTGCCAAAGTCAAACGCCCTCATAGGGGCTATAAGTAAGGAATTTGGCTCAAATGTGCGTAATTACCCAAATAACAAAGTGGTTTTTGAAGCAGATGAAAGTGATGAGAGTTTTCTAAATTCTAATCCGCATTTAGCTATAGTTACAAATGTAGAGCCTGAGCATATGGAGTACTATGAGTATGATGAAGAACGTTTTTACGCTGCATATAGAAATTTTTTATCTCTTGCAAAAGTACGTGTTATCAACGCTGAAGACGAATTCCTTTCATCACTTGATATGCAGAGTATCAAACTCTACCCAAGTCAAGATATCTCAAATATAGAGTTTGTCTTAGTGGAGGGTGAACCACATACTAAGTTTGAACTTTTAGACTTTGGAGCTTTTGAAGTATTTGGTTTTGGAAACCACATAGCACTAGACGCTGCTCTTGCGATACTCTCTGCACTAGAACTTGGTGAAGCGTTGGAGAACATACGTACAAATTTGCTAAGCTACAAAGGCATTAAAAAACGTTTTGATATCGTACAAAACAGAGAGGACTGCGTGGTAATAGACGACTATGGACATCACCCAACAGAAATAAAGGTGACGATGCAATCTCTACAAGCCTATAAAAGTTTACGAAAATTCAATAAGCTAAATATTATTTGGCAACCCCATAAATACAGCAGAACCATGGACAATTTACAGGCATTTGTAGAGTGCTTTGAAGGGGTAGATGAGTTGGTTATTTTACCTATCTGGGCGGCAGGGGAAATTGAGGTTGATATAGACCTAAAAGGTGCATTTTCACGATATAAACTTCTTATGGCGCACTCTGTAACAAAAGAAGATGGTGTGGTAAAAGTAATACGTGATGGTTCTATCATACGTGAATATAGAGAGGGTTTGGTCACTGCCTTTGGTGCAGGGGATATTACGTATCAGATACGTGGAGAAGTGTAGTTTCAATTTAATTTTATATCAATTAGGCATAATCCTTGTTAGCTAGCCCAAGGAGAATAGATGAAAAAACTATTATTTATTTTTACATGCTCTGTATTTTTTACTGTAAATAGTCTTGCTATAAGTGCAAAAGAGATTGCAAGAAAGAGTTATAATGTAAACCATTCCGTATATGTAAAAAATATTATGATTAAGAAGAAAAAACGTTCTAGCATTGTATCGGTTAGTAGGTCAGTAGGGGTAAAGCCTAGGATTACAGCAGTAGAACGGTTTTTATCTAATGAATATTCTAATGGAATTATAGAATCCAAAGATTTGATTATTATACGTTCAGGAAAACTCAATGGTGTAGGCATACTCATGACATCATACATAGACCCTAATCGCTCACATGAATACCTTATGTGGTTGCCTGCATTACGTAAAGTAAGACGTATGGCAGAACCAAAAGATGCTGGTTTAGGTGCAGGAGATATTGCATTTTTAGAAGATGCTAAATTACGAAGATTTCATGAAGAAAATTATACTTTACTTAAGACTAAAGTGATGGATTTAGACTTGACAATGATGCCTTTTAAAAAAGGTGAATTTGGTAGATACACTAAAGCATTTCCCTATAAAAAAAGTACAAAAATACGGGCTAGAAAAATACATGTGCTAAAGAGTACTTACAAGAACAAACATCATTGGTATGATTATCGCATCTCCTATATTGACAGTGAAACCTTTACTGATTATATTACGCATTATTTTAAAGATGAAAAACGCATCAAGACAGTACATAGACACTGGGTACATTTGGGAAACCTTCCTGACCCAAAGGCAAAGATGTGGTACTACTGGTATAGTAAAGATGCCAAAACAGGACATGAGATGGCCACATATATTCCCAAAAAAAGAATTAAAGTAAATCAGAAAGTTAAAAATTCATTTTGGAGTACAGGAACACTTAAAAAAATAAAAAGATAAAAAGTCCAGTACTGTACTTTTTTAAGTAATACATAATTATTTTTTTACTAACATGTAAATATGTATCTTTATTAAACTAGTAATATAAGGATATCTAATCTTATGGATAAACTAAAAGGACAAAAATGAAAAATTGTATAATGAAAAAGATTAATGTAGCTGTGGTAGCTGTAGCATTATCGGTGACAAGTGCTTCAGCAGGTGTGCAAGTTGACTTGCCTTACCCAAGTGGAAAATTGAGTAATGCAAAAACAATCATGCAAAATGTATATTATGTAAACCACTTTTTTGCATTTAAAAACTATGCTATTGTTAAAAAAGGTAGGACAATTACAAAGATTGTAAAAAAATCTAAAGGTAAAAAGCCGCTAACTGAAACTGTTGAAAGATACTTAAATAACGATTATGCTTCAGACAAAAAAATTAAATCAAAAGATTTAGCAATATTTCGTGCAGGTAAACTTAGAGGTATGGGAATGCTTATTACTGACTATGACGATGATGCAAAAAGTCAAGAGTATTTAGTATGGTTACCAGCACTTCGTAAGGTAAGACGGTTTGCACAGCCAGCACATGATGAGTCGTGGGGCGGTACAGATTTTACATTTGGTGATGTAACACTACGTAAGCCAAAACATGAAAAACATACACTTATGGGCATCCAAAAACTTGGTATGGAGACAAAATCACTTGTTATACCCAAAGAGGAACAAACATCTTCAACCAGAAACCTACCTAAGGGTACAAATAAGTTTGCTGGACGTGAAGTGTATAAGGTAAAAAGTACAACTAAATTTTCAGGATGGTGGTATGATTATCGTATTACATATGTAGATACTAAAACATTTGCAGATTATCATACGGCATACTTTAAAGATGGTAAAAAAATAAAAATCATCGATAAAAACTGGCCAAAAGCATCTGGTAGCTCTGACCCTAGAGCATTGAGATGGTACACATGGTATGGTAAGGATTTTAGAAATGGACATGAGTCTTTGGCGTATATTCCTAAAAAGGTGACAAAAAGTAACCAAACTAAGTTTAAAGTAGGTAACAAGACTTATGATACTTCAAACTTATGGCAAGAATCAACACTTAAAAAAATTAAAAGATAAGGGATAAAAAATGTTAAAAAAAAGAATATTACTTTCAGCCGTAGTTATAGCTGCTTTGTCTCTTCCTGCCATAGCTGAACCAAAAACTCCTGCGCCAGAAGCGTTAGAAGAAACAAGTATGATGGAAGCACCTGAAGAGGTGGAGGAAGAAGAGTCAGCTATAGAAATATCTGGATATCTAAAAGCGGAAGCTTCAGTTTTTACTAAAAGTGCTAGCACGTATAACCCTATCGAGCCACATAGCGGTGGCGATCTAATGAAAGGCGAAGGAACACTTAAAGTATTTGTAAACGCTAGCATCGGAGAAAACAGCAGTTTTCATGCAGAGCTTCAAGCGATTGGAGACAGTGAAGGCATAGATGGATATAAACACCATAGAAATTATACACAGTATGATGCACTTCGTGAACTTTATATAGATACTTCATTTTCAGATTGGGATTTTCGTTTAGGTAAACAACAAGTGGTATGGGGAAAAGCAGATGGTGTCAAGTTTCTTGATATTATTAACCCTACAGATTTCCGTGAGTGGGGACAAAATACCATGGAAGACAGTAGAATTCCTTTATGGATGGCTGTAGCAGAAAAGGACCTTGGAAATAATGACTCTATTCAGTTTGTTTGGGTGCCAGATGTAGGTCGAATCAATCAAATACCAGGTCTGTATGACACTAGTACTGGTGATAGAGGACAGCCTTTTGTGAGTCTTGGTGCAGATACTATGACAGGACAGTATAATGGTTTTTTCAATATTGGAAATGATATGGGAACTGTCGCTGGTGCTTTTGATCATGCATTCTCAGGACTATTTGGCATTCCTCCAGGAAATGGTATCTTGGGTGGTTTTGAAATGTTGACAGTGAGTAGATTTACAAATACTCCTGATGCTTCACTAATCCACCCTGGATTACCTCCTGTGAGTGGTGGTCAGATGCTTGATGGTGTAATTTTTCAAACGGGAAGTACTACTAATCTTAGTGCAGGTACAGGACAGTATGACTACAAAAACCCAAATCATATGTTTGAATACATGGGAGATACTACTTTCGCAACATTTAATGGTTTTGTAGGCATAAAAACATCTTATAGGGTAGACGATATTAGCAGAGATTTGCAAGATCATAATTTTGGTGTGAAGTATGCTAAATCGACAGATTTTGGATTGAACTATACCCTTAATTACTACCGTCATTGGGATAACAATCCTGTTGTTGATATGCGTTGGGAAGGTTCTGGTGGACAAAAATTGACCGCTGCCGCAAAATATAATCCAATGTTTGATACAACAACGATTGGCTTACAAAAAGCAGATGGTTCAAACTATAACCCTTCTGCAGAAGGTGCGGCAACACTTGTTTTTGATCAGGGCATAAATCAGGTCAATACTTTTGGTACTTCATTTGATTATGCGATTGATACAGGTTTTGCACCGATTGTTATCAGAGGTGAATTTGTCTATGATCAAGGCACTAAAGTGCCTGAAGTAGATCTTGCTAAACTTGCTTATGGTGATTTGGTAGGTGCAATGACAATGGCGGATGCTGATATGTTTAAGTATGTAATCGGTGCAGATGTTACTGTAGCTAGAAACTTATTTATCAGTGTTCAGTTTATGGATATGTGGAATTTGGATTATGTAGATACCAATGTGCAGTATGCAGGAAATTCACAAAGTTATGGTAAGTTTACTGCAAACCCTGCAACGATGAGTTTAGGCAATAACTTCAAAAAAGCACAAGAACATCAAATCATGTATACATTGTTTCTTTCAAAACCATTTTTGGAGTCTGACGCAATGCGTGTAAACAACCTTTTCTTGTATGAGCAGGAAGATGGTGGATACTGGAACAGACTTGATTTAGAGTACAGCTATTCAGATGACATCCTAATTTCAGCAGAATGGAATCAATATGGTGGTGATGAATATGGTGTATTTGGACAATTTGCGAACTTATCAAACTTCCAAGTAGGTATTAAATATATATTTTAATAAATAGATATTTACAGTCTCACAAGGAAGCACATATTCCTTGTGAACATATAGGCTTTCTGTAAGATTTTTTAGTTTCATTACAACAAGCAATACATTATGGTGAAAATATAAAATCTTACTACGCTGTATCATTTAAGGTACAGTAACTCTCTACAATTTTACAGGATATAATGATGGATAATGAAAACAAACTCTCATTTAAATATGCAAAATTTGTACTTCGTTACAAATGGCATATATTAATTTTTTCGCTACTTACTACACTCTTTTTTGCACTACAGATAAAAAATATAGACATCAGGAATGACCCTGATACGCTTTTGCCTCAGACCAATAAATATGTCTCTACCAATAACTTCATTGAAGGTTTTTTTGGAATGGGGAACCTTTTTGTTGTTAGTATAGAGGTAAAAGATGGTGATGTATATCAGCCTTGGTTTATAAATATGACCCAAGAGATACATAACAAAATAGCAGCTATGCCAACGGCTAGTACGGCAAATTTTATTAGTATTGCTGCACAAAAAGTTAAAAATATGGGTGTTACTGAAGATGGCTCTTTATCATTTAAGAGACTTATCCCTAATACGGGTATATCTTTGACAGATGAGGCTCTAGCAAAAGAGGAACTGGCCTTTATGAAAGAAGGCTTAGATAATAACCCTGTACTTAAACCAATGGTTCTGCATGAAGTAGACCCTAAAACTGGTGAAAAGTGCTACAACAATGAGCCTCAATGTATTGCAAAAGCAACATTTATCATCGCTGACTTTGACAATGGTGTTAAAGAGCAGTATGTGGAGTGGGTAAGAAATGTGGTAGATTTAGTACAGCCCTATGCTGATGACGATAGGGTGAATGTTGCTATCGCAGGAGAGCCATATTTTCTTGCATGGATGATGGTACAACTTATTGATAATTGGTATCTTTTTGTAATTTCTATACTCATTGCTTTTTTTATCTTATATATGGAAACAAAGTCTTTTAGAGGCGCACTGTTTCCTCTAGCAGGCGTGGGTATGAGTATCGTATGGACGCTAGGACTTATGGGCTTTTCTGGTTTTAAACTTACAACCATGATGGTGCTAACCCCTATGCTTATATTGGCAGTAGGTATGGGACATGCGATACAGGTAACAAGGCGATATATGCAGGCCAGAAATGACGGGGAAAATAATGCAAATGCCGCATACCTAGCATTAGGTTTCACTATAGTTCCTGCTGTCTTGTCTATAGTCACTGATGCTATTGGGTTTGCAACATTGGCTTCGGTGGATATCTCTTTTTATAAAGCCTATGCATATTTTGGCATGTTTGGTATGTTCTCACTCTTGCTTACAACCTCAACACTTATTCCTGTGCTTATGACTATATTCCCAGGTTCTCAAAATGATGAAGAGAGACGTGTTAAATCAGTAGGCTATGCTTGGGAAAGAAAGATGAGTGATGGCGTTGTATATATGACAAGTGGTATGGGACGCATCATCCCCTTTACTGTGGTTGCAGCTATACTCATGTTTTCTTGGCATTATACCAAGATAGGTGATGGAATATCTGCTTTCGTCAATGATGACAGAGCATTTACTAAAAAATTAAAACTTGCTGTTACTAGTGATGAACTTGATATTATGCCAGGTGTTGAAAAAGGTATTGATTATGCTCAGGCTGCTTTTAAAATAGATTCAAAACCAGTACAAGACATTTTTCATCTCAATACATTGATGCCTGGTGTTATCTCATTTTCTATACCTATTCGTGCTAAAAAACCATTATTACCAGAGTGTGAAGATGCGTATTATGAAATCTATGATGCGGCTGTTGAAGCAGGAACAAAGCTTCCTCCTAAAACATGCTATGACCCAGATAATGACCCAGCACCAGGTATTATGAATGATATTGAAGTGATTGATGCCATAGCAAAAATGGAAACAGAGATTAGAAAAAATAAATTCATAGGATTTACAGCATCATATGCACAATATATACGTATCGCTAATTTACTCTTGATGAGTGAAGGAAACACACTTGATTTTGCTAAGTTTGAGATACCTACTGTTAAGTTCTTAACAGACATTGACCCTGATGATGATAGGGATTCAAATGATATACTCTCTACATATAATGGTCTCCTAAGTATGGCTTCTGCCCCTGGAGACTTGGCATCTATGGTTGCACAAGACTATAACTCTGGCGTTATCTTAGGGTTTATTAATACGATGCACCCTCAAGAAACACATGAGGCGATGTTATTTTTACAAAACTATATAGAAAAACATAAAAATGACCTAGGATTTGAGAAAGTAAACTTTGGTTATAGAAATGCAGATGCAAGTGGAGATGTCGGTGAGATAGCAGATGATACAAGTGAAGCCTATGAAATGCCAGGTATTGGTGGTTTCTTGGGTGCTACAGAAGCTACGCGAGATGTAACCTATGAAAATTGGATTATGAATCCACTTGGTACTGCGTTGGCGATATTTTTGGTAGCCACACTGATATTTAGGTCTTTCTTGATGTCTGGTTTCCTCATGGTCATTTTGGGCATCACACTTTTTGCACAGTATGGACTAGCAGGCTACTTTACAGCTACAGGCAACTGGAGTGGAAACTTGCATTTTGGAAACTTAGTAACACTGAGTATCGCCATGGGGTTAGGGGTGGACTATAGTATTTATATGATCTCCAAACTTCGAGATGAGTATCAGAGTCTAGGAGACTGGACACAGGCACTTAGAAATACAGTGGCTACGACAGGTTCGTCTGTTCTTATCTCTGTAGTGGTGCTTATAGGTGCGTTTATACCACTTATGGCAACAGACCTTGGTAACACTTGGGGACTTTCTGTTTATATTACAGAGGCAGTTATCATTGATGTATTTACTTCATTGACACTTTTGCCAATACTTCTATTTCTATTTAAACCGAAGTATATTTTCGGCAGAAAGTAAGCTATTACTAGATGTCCTCTATAGTTCTATAAGGTGGGTTTTTTAACCCACCCTTCCTCTCTCAACTTTTCATAAATTTTCTCAGCCATTAGTTTATAACCCATTGCATTGGGATGTATCTGGTCACTTTTAAGTGAGGGTTGACTAAGTATGTCTGCTAACATCCCCTTGAGTAATGGTATATTCTCTTCTTCGGCTAGGTCTTCATAAAGTCCTAGAGAAGATAGCCCAAAGAGACTTATATTTGGTACAGAGACAAGTAAGATATCTATATTTCTTTCTTTCGCTAGCGTTATCATAGTTTTTAGGTTTGACTTTAATTTTTCTGTGGGTACACGCTGCATCACATCATTTCCCCCAAAGAAGAGTATCATGAGTTTGATAGTTTCGTCTTCAAGAAGTGTAGGTAAACGCCTTAAGCCATCAGTTGAAGTATCTCCATTTATACCTGCATTGATAACTCTATATTGTGATAATCTGCTAAGTACAGAAGGATAACTCTCATCAGGTGTGGCATTGTATCCGTAGGTAAGAGAGTCACCAAAGGCTAAGATGCTGTCGTTTTGTTTTAGGGCTTGAATGCTACTCTCCTTTTTTGAAAATGAAAATAGTATGAGTATTATAGTAATAGCACTTAATATATATTTCATGGTTTTTCCTTAATTTTGAAAGTATTATAGTATAATTCATGTAATTAACCACAGAGGAAAACACGGGTGTCAGTAGAACAAACAAGTGAAAAGTCTATCATTCAAAAACTTGACCTTGATGGCTATGTCAATCAATTTCAGACTTTTTTAGCCAGAGAGAAACCTGTGGCGATGATGGGTGATATAAATCAGCATTATCGTTACATAAAAGCACTGAGTAAAGTTCAGTTTCCTACGCCTAAGATAGTACCTAACCTAGACAATGAATTAGCACGCATAAAAAAACAAGCAGTTCTTGGACTGGAGGATATTTATGCGTTTGTAACGATGTTTTCTTATTTCAATACGCTCTCGGCTGTAGGCTTTACTGAGCCTCTCATCTCGTGGATACAAGGCATTGAGATACCCGAAGAAATAGTAGAAATCATAGGCTATTTTACAGAAGAAGGGGACATTAACCCTGAGCGTGACCCTGAACTTTTAAAACTTGAACGTGCTATCAAGCAAAACAGAGGTGATATTAAAGATACTTTGTATAAATTGGCACATTCAGCAAGACTTCGGGACTATCTTGTAGATACACAAGTACATTTTAATGGCGGAGAAGAAACACTACTTGCAAGAGGAGGGTTTAATAATGTCATAAAGGCGACGGTAGTTGCACGAAGTTCTGGCGGTTTTTTCTATATCTTGCCGCAGAGTATTTCGCACTTAAAAGAGAAACAGTCAGCTTTACTCTCAAATAAAGAAGAAATTATTTTTCGTTACTGCAAAGAAATCTCAGCAGTATTTTTTAAATGGGAACGTTTTTTGGCATTTATTAACAAAGAGTATGACCGTTTTGACCACTATCAAGCCCGTGTACAGTTTGCTAGAGCAAAAGAGTATGTGTTTATACTCCCCTCTAAAACAAAACGCATTAAATTAGAAGCTTTTGCACACCCTGCCATAGAAAACCCTGTACCAATTTCTATGGACTTTAACAAAAAAATTATGCTGGTCACTGGGGTAAATGCTGGGGGTAAAACCATGCTTTTAAAGTCAATGTTATCTGCTGTATATATGTCCAAGTATCTCTTGCCGTATAAGTGTGACGAGGAAGGTACTGAAGTAGGACATTATAAAAGCATAGAAGCAGTCATTGATGACCCGCAGTCTGTTAAAAATGACATCTCAACTTTTGCTGGACGCATGCAAGAGTTTGCAAAACTTTTTACGAAAGAAGATGCCATTGTAGGAGTCGATGAGATAGAACTTGGAACTGATTCTGATGAAGCTGCCTCACTTTTTAGGGTGATGCTAGATGAGCTGAGTAAAAAAGGTCTACACTTTATAGTCACCACTCACCATAAACGTCTAGCTTCACTTATGGCAAGCGATGATGAGGTAGAACTCATCGCTGCACTTTATGATGAAGAACGACGCTTGCCAACATACACTTTTTTACAAGGAAGCATAGGTAAATCATACGCTTTTGAGACAGCACAGCGGTATGGTGTACCTGTAGCGATAGTCAACAAGGCTAAAGTTGTGTACGGGGAAGACAAAGACAACTTAAATGAACTCATAGAAAAGTCTACTACCTTAGAGCGTGAAATGCGTAGAAAAATAGCCAAAATAGATGAAGAGTTAGATTCTGTAGAGAAGAAAAAATTGAAACTTGAAGAAGAAGAGTTTAAACTCCAAGAGCAACATAGAAAAGCCATAGCCACA
>CAYXTZ010000025.1:0-13830 GCA_964468535.1 uncultured Sulfurovum sp. | reverse complement strand
CACTAGCAGCATTACCAGCCACATCTGTAGCAGTGTAAGTGATGGTGTATGTTCCAACAATTGAAGTATCAACATTACCACTTACTTGTACAGCCACAGTTCCATCTACCCCATCTTGTGCGGTAGCTCCAAGTTCTGTGTATGCTGTGTTTTGTTCTAGTGTTATGTTTGCTTCACCATTGAGTGTGACAACAGGTGGGATTGTGTCTCTTACTATGCTAGTGTTATCATCACTGTCATTAGCATCATCGTTTCCACCAGTAGATGTACCATCATCTCCACTTGCCCCTGCTGTATCTTCAGTAGTTTCAGTTGTAGAGTTTGGGACAGACGTAGCATTTGCCTCTTCCTTGCTTGTTTTTGTGTTACATGCACTTAGCATGAGTATTAGTGTGATTGTTAGGAGTAGGTTTAGTAAGTTATTTTGTATTTTCATTTCTTTTCCCTCTATGTTTTTTGGAAGTTTCTTTGATTTATTTTAACATACCAATTCTCTATTAACTTAAAGCCTAAAGTATTAGGGCTGTTAGGGTCAGGTATTAAATCCTAAATTCTTTAATCACCATACAAACCATAGCATCACTTAGCCCTACCTCATTTGCTATACTTGCTTGAGTATATCCATCTTTATATGCTTCTACTATGGCAGAATTTCGCATCTGCTTATCTATGCTAGTATCAAAGTAGGAACTTAACTCTTTCCTTTTGTCACTTACTGCTTTATCTTCAATTTTTGTAATTTTCTTTTGTTTTTCTTCTTTAAGACCTTTTGCTTCCTCTTTACTCAATGGCTTATCTAAAAAGTCTGCAAGTGTATTTATATCATACTGCTCTACTAGCATTGACTTCTTGCAGCACTTTGGCATATCCATCTTGCCTAAGAGTACAGAACCAAGTGTATAGGAGTACTCTCCAACTTCACAAGACATCCCTGCATCAATAGGATTGTATTCTATGTATCTAATAGTCCTATAGAGATATTCATCTTTTAAGATATACCAAGAACTATAGCGTCCTTGCCATAGATGCCCTGTTCGTTTTGTTTTTTTATTGTAGTAGATGGCATAATTACTATTAACTTGTCGCATAAACAATGACAAATTTACCTGAGAATTCTCCACAAGTATATGATAGTGGTTGTCCATCAAACAATAATCGTGTACAATCACAGCATATATGTGACATGCTTTACATAGTATCTGCATAAACTTCTCTTTGTCATCAGAACTAGAGAAGATATTGGTTTTATTGACTCCTCTATTTATGATGTGATGATAACCAGGTATGTCTATTCTTGGTCGTCTTGGCATGTTTTCCCTTATGCTTTAATTGTTTTTGCTACGATTACTTATATTGTGACAGTATAACATACTTAGGATTTAATACCTGACCCTTATGCTTGTAAATATAGTGTGAGGAAAATAGAAAATAGGGGCGACAATTACAACTTAGCTACGGCTAGGGTTGTAAAAGAGTGCCTAGCTTAGACAAAAGCTAGTGATGTTGTGGGTATTGCCTATTATTAGACATCCTTTTTACATCTTCTTATGCTAAAATAGTTCAGATTATATATTAGGAGTTACTATGCCCAAGAAAACCCTTATCATCGGTGCAGGAGGAGTGGGTAACGTTGTTGCTTTTAAGTGTGCCATCAATACTGACACCTTTGGAGACATAATGCTTGCCAGCCGTACACTAAGTAAATGTGATGACATTGCTAAAAATGTACTAGATAAAGTAGGTGTACAACTCTCAACTGCTAAAGTTGATGCAGATATAGTACCTGAACTTGTAGCTCTTATAGAGGAAATAAATGCAGACATTGTCATAAATGTAGCACTTCCTTACCAAGACCTAAGCATCATGGATGCCTGTACGCAAACAGGTGTAGACTACTTAGACACCGCCAACTATGAACACCCAGACACAGCTAAGTTTGAGTACAAAGAGCAGTGGGCTAGAGATGAACAATTTAAAAAAGCTAATATTATGGGACTACTAGGCTCAGGCTTTGACCCAGGAGTCACCAACGTCTTTTGTGCTTACGCCCAAAAGCACTACTTTGATGAGATACACACTATAGATATACTTGACTGCAATGCAGGCGAGCACGGCTACGCTTTTGCTACCAACTTTAACCCAGAGATAAACCTGCGTGAAGTGAGTGCTAAAGGTAGGTATTGGGAAAATGCTAAGTGGATAGAGACAGAACCTATGGCTATCAAGCAGGTATGGGACTACCCTGAGATAGGAGAAAAGGACTCTTATCTACTTTACCATGAAGAGATGGAGTCACTAGTCAAACACATCAAGGGGCTTAAACGTATACGCTTCTTCATGACCTTTGGGGAGTCTTACCTCACACATATGAAATGCCTAGAAAATGTAGGAATGTTAGGCATCAAAGAAGTAGAACACAAAGGACAGAAGATAGTCCCCATGGAGTTCCTAGCTACCCTACTTCCTGACCCCGCAAGTTTAGGGCAAAGAACAAAAGGGAAGACGAACATCGGCATCTTTGCTAAGGGCATAAAAGATGGTGTTGCAAAAACCGTTTATATCTACCAAGTTACCGACCATGAATCATGTTACGCAGAAGTACTAAGCCAAGGGGTAAGCTACACAACAGGTGTACCAGCCATGATAGGCGCTAAACTTATGCTAGAGGACAGGTGGCAAGGAAAAGGTGTGTTTAACATGGAAGAGTTTGACCCAGACCCCTTTATGGATGAACTAAACAAACAAGGCTTACCTTGGCAAGTCATGGAAATGGATGCTGATGAAACAAGGTATGTAGACTAAATGGAATTTACCTTTTTACTTAAAAAAATAGTCACAATGTTCATTATGCCTTTACCTGTAGCTATGCTCTTGTTTTTACTGGGTGTGATTCTCTTGTATAAGCATAAAGTACTCAAAGCAAAAATAGTGTTAACGCTTAGCTTTATATGGCTATTTCTTATCTCTTATGACCCTTTAATTAACCACATACTTTACAAATATGAAGCTGTCTACCCTACACTCAAAACTATACCAAAGCATATAAAATATATTTATGTATTAGGAGGTGGTCACCATACGGATGAAGCTCATCCCATAACATCACAAGTAAATGAACCTTCTTCTGTGCGTCTAAATGAAGGCATGCGTCTTTACTGGCAACTAGATGAAAAGCCTACTATTATTGTTTCAGGGTACTCTGGACTTTTTGACCCTACACCAGGAGCAGTAATGCAAAAAAGGTTAGCCCTTGCCCTTGGTGTAAAAGAAGACAGACTACACATAGAGCCTACACCAAGAGACACACAAGACGAAGCACGTGCAGCCAAAAAATACATAGGGGATGCTCCTTTTATTGTAGTTACCTCCGCTTCACATATGCAACGTGCCTTGAAGTTTTTTAAAAATGAAGGACTACATCCCATTCCTGCACCCACAAACCATTTGGCAAATATAAAGCACCTTAACTATACAGGGTTCTTCTCCACATCTGCTCTAAGAAAATCCACTATAGTATGGCATGAGATATTAGGAAAACTATGGCAAAAGATAAAAGGCATATAATGCATTTTAGAGGCTTCCCAAAAGAGGGTTTAGACTTTCTTCTAAAGGTCTATCGCATACTTTTTTAATGTCTCAAGGTCAATAAGTTCTAGCATTTTCATATGTGTTGCATGTATAAATATTTTGGGAGCCATCCCATCTTGGACTGCTTTTACAAAAGAGTGTCCACCAAGACACCAACTCTGTCCAGATTGAACTCCTGCAAAATTATATTGAGGCATGGGTGTTGAAAGGTCATTTCCCACTTTTTTACTGTACGCTAAAAATTCTTCTGTTGCATATATACATACTGCATGTACAGCAGGGTTATGCTGTCCCGTGTTGCATGAACCATCTCTATGAAACCCTGTTAGTGGCTTTAGGCTACAGGGTTCTAAGGGTTCGCCTAGTACATTAATTGATTCATCCATTTTACATCCTTCGAAATATATAGACGAAGTATAACCAAAAGAAAGCCCCTTTAAGTAAAGGGCTTTATTTTTCTATTATTTTTTAAAAATTAGGTAATTTTGTAACTTTTTTTAAAACATTATTACTATGATAAATAATTACTATAGAAAAGTATAACATATTATTAGACATCCCTTTAAGTAAACATATATTTTTCTAGAAAATATCTTAAAACAATACTATATCTACTAAATTTTAGAGTATATCTCTTAAAACCATTGCGTAGTGCAAAACTATAAGATTCAGTAAAAATATCCCCATAGAAGAGCCTTTTGAAAACAACTTTTGAGTGGGTGTCTTTGCCTTATTTAGCGTCAACATACTGATAGTCATGTGTATCAAAGTAAGTAAAAAGATAACAGCAACTATCTGAAGTTTTATACGTAAGGCATCTACCACTTCATTTGTGACATTTGAAAAGAGTATACTGAGTAAACCATTGTTATTTATCATCATATAACCCGTGATAAGTAAAATAACAAGAGCACCCGTCTCAAAATAACCGTATATGGGACCTATGCGAGGATATACAGCATCTTGGTCTTCTTTTTTCCTAAGGCTAACCCCTAGTAAAAACATAAAAAATGCTCCACCTATCCATGCGATAGCTGCTACCATATGTAAATGAAGTTCCCAGCCCACTATTTTTCATCCTCTTTACTTTGATGACCTAAAGAACAATATTTTTGTGCATTTTCTTCAGTAAGTAATAGTAATTCATTAGGCTTAATACGGTTCCAAGTTTCTGCTACTTCTACCAAATATACTTCCACTTCCAACTCTAACAATCTTAAAAATGTTTTATAGCCCAATTCTTTAATGTAAAGTGTATCGATGTTAAGTGTTTTAAAATATTCAAAAAAATCTGGAGATTTGGAAGCTTTATGCGGATTTTCCTGTACGATAATTTGCCCTTCATCTAAAAATGCAAAGGAATGTGCTTTTCTAAAACGTTTGGCAATGGTCTTTTTGTTCTCTTCCACAGGTATAAGTGTCATTAACTGTCCAGTTTCAAGACTGCCATAAATGCCTCTTGCGGTACTTGCACCTTACCTATGGATTTCATACGTTTTTTACCTGCTTTTTGTTTTTCTAAAAGCTTTCTTTTACGTGTGATGTCTCCGCCATAACATTTTGCAGTAACATTTTTACCCATAGACTTGACATTGGTGCGTGCGATGACTTCGTTGCCTATACTAGCTTGAATGGCTACTTCAAAAAGCTGTCTTGGGATAAGCTCTTTAAGTTGTGCAACAAAGGCAAGACCACGAGAACGAGCCTTGTCACGAGGAACAATGATTGAGAGTGAATCTACCACATCTCCAGCCACACGGATGTCAAGTTTTACCAAGTCACCTTCTCTAAACCCTATAGGCTCATAGTCAAAACTTGCATAGCCTTTGGTGATAGACTTTAGCTTGTCATAAAAATCTAGTACTATCTCATTCATAGGAATGTCATACTCTAAAAGTACACGTGTTTCATTTAGATAGTCCATCTTAATCTGTACACCACGACGGTCATTTAGTAATTTTATAAGATTGCCCAAATACTCTTGTGGGGTTAAGATGGTGGCTTTCACATAGGGTTCAAAAATTTTTGATATTTTTTGTGGTTCAGGAAGTTCTGAAGGATTTTGTATCACTATTTCTTCCGCATTAGTCTGCTCTACTCTATAAACAACTGTAGGGGCAGTGGCTATGAGTTCCAAGTTAAACTCACGCTCTAAACGCTCTTTTATGACTTCCATATGAAGCATGCCTAAAAAACCTGTCCTAAAACCAGAACCAAGTGCCATAGAAGATTCAGGCTCAAAGCTCAACGAAGAGTCATTGAGTTTTAGCTTATTGAGTGCATCACGTAAGTCTTCAAATCGGTCTGTTTCTATAGGGTATATACCCGCAAATACAAAAGGCTTAGCAGGTTCAAAACCGTCTATGTGTTCTGCTGTAGGGTTTTTAGCATCCGTGACAGTATCTCCTACTTTTAAAGAGTCTACCGTTTTTAGTCCCATCACTACGATACCTATCTCACCCGTACGTATTTCATCTGTCACTACAGGAGATACAGGGTTTGGATACATAAGTTTAAGTACTTGATGCTCATCTTTTGTACCCATCACTTTAGCCATTTGACCCTTGCTTATCTTCCCATCAAAAACACGTACCAATGCTAAGGCACCAAGATAATTATCAAACCAAGAGTCATATATGAGTGCTTTAAGAGGTGCAGCATCATCACCTATAGGTGCAGGGATGCGTTCTATGATACTATCTACAAGTTCGGCTACGCCTTCACCTGTTTTTGCTGAGACCAAGTTATGCTCTGTAGCATCGATGCCAATAGCCTCTTCAAGTTCAGACAGTACACGGTCAGGGTCAGATGCAGGCAAGTCAATCTTGTTTACTACAGGAAGTAACTCTAGGTCATTTTCTATAGCAATGTAGACATTCGCAATGGTTTGTGCCTCGACACCTTGTGCAGCGTCTACTATAAGTAAAGCCCCATCACTTGAAGCCAATGAACGGCTCACTTCATAAGAAAAATCGACATGTCCTGGTGTATCTATGAGATTAAGTATATAGTGTTCACCATCTTTTGCATACTCCAAACGTACAGACTGTGCTTTTATGGTAATGCCTCGCTCTTTCTCTATGTCCATTGTGTCCATAATCTGAGCAGACATCTGCCTGTCATTTACCGCCCCACACTCTTGTATGATACGGTCTGCAAGTGTTGATTTGCCATGGTCAATATGTGCGATGATTGAGAAGTTACGTATGTTTTTTTGAGGTACTTTGTTTGCCAATTTTTGTCCTTTTACTATGCCACTTTATCAAAAATACGACTAGTCGTATGAAGCTCACTGCTGAAGTGGACACAGTGTCAGCGTAGCTTAAGAGGGGCTTTGCCCATTTAGCGTTATTTAATATGCCTATGCATTGCTTTCAAACAAAGAGTTTACACTCTCATTATTGTGTACTCTTCTGATGACCTCGCCTAGCATGGTAGCAGTTGAAAGCATTTTTATTTTAGGAGATGATTTTGTCATAGGAATTGTATTTGCCACAACCAACTCATCTAACTCTCCCGCTTCTATACGCTCATAGGCAGGACCTGAGAGTACTGGGTGAGTACAGCATGCCATAACTGATGTCGCACCAAGTTTTTTTAGTGCGGCGGCAGCTTTCACCATAGTACCTGCTGTATCCACCATATCATCTATAAGGATGATGTCTTTACCCTTAACCTCACCTATGACATTCATGACTTCAGATTCATTTGCTTTTTCGCGACGCTTATCTACAATAACCATATCGAGTCCTAGCTTTTTTGCGAAGTATCTAGCCCTTGCTACTCCTCCTATGTCAGGAGAAGCTATCACAGGGTTTTTAAAGTTTTTCGACTTAATATAGTCTATAAACAGTATAGCCCCATAAAGATTATCTACTGGGATATCAAAAAAACCCTGTATTTGAGAAGCATGTAAATCCACCGTGACCATACGTGTAATGCCCGCTGTCTCCATAAGGTTTGCCACAAGTTTTGCGGTAATTGGGACTCTTGGGGCAGCCTTTCTATCTTGTCTAGCATAGCCATAATATGGCACTACGGCTGTGATGGACTTGGCAGAAGAACGCTTCAACGCATCTGTCATGATAAGCAGTTCCATGAGGTTGCCATTTGCAGGAGCGGAAGTTGGCTGGATGATGAAAACATCTTTACCTCGTACAGACTCAGAAATTTTCACATTAATCTCACCATCTGAAAAACGATTAATGTCTGCCTTAGCAAGTGGCATTTCTAAGTATTTTGCTATCTCTTGGGAGAGTTCAGGGTTGGATGTACCAGAAAAAATCATATATCCGCTCATTGGATGTAACCTTATGTAAGTATTTTAGTACGCGTATTTTACACAAATGTTAATAAAAAGGGGATTTAAAGGCTTAGAGTATTACACTTACGCAATTAATAGGAAGAAGCACAAAGAATAGTTATGCGAAAATTTTTTAGAAAAAAAGCCAACTCAAAAGGCAATATTGATACATTTTTAGATAAATACAAGCTTCCTCGTGCGTATTTTAACATCAATAGAAAGATGATTACAAAAGGTGTTGCTATAGGAATATTTTGGGCGTTTATCCCTATGCCTATGCAAATGCTAGCAGTGGTTGCCACAACATTATTTACACGTTTCAATGTTCCTATTGCCATTGTTATGGTATGGCTTTCAAATCCATTTACCATGCCATTTATGTATTATATTGAATACTTAACAGGAAATTTTATACTAGGAAAAGAAAAAATTGAGAATACGGAACTAAGTATTGAGTGGTTTTCTAATCATTTAGGTGATATATTTTTACCTCTTTATGTAGGTACAGCCTTTTACTCCATCATGTTTTCAAGCTTGGTATATGTATTACTCAATTGGCTTTGGGTACGTTCAGTAAAAGAAGAGCAGTCTGAAAAAAAGCAAAAAAAATCTTCTAAAAAATAGATTTAACACCAAATTAACACTTTTCGCCTTGAATACTCTTAATTTTTATAAAATACACCAATCATTAACCAAAGTAGATTATCATTCATTAAAAAGAAATTATTATGTCTAAATTATCTCTACTATTTTTTATATTATTATTTACATTTACTTCCTTGAATGCTGCCTACTTACTCAAAGAAAGTGAGCGTGTCAAAAGTAAAATAGACCGTATGCCTAAAGGCAAAGTGGCTGATATGAAAAATATTCCTCAGAACCCAGCGTACTATGCTTCACAAATTAAACCATTTTCTAAAAATAAACAAGCCAAACTTGACAAGGAATATAATAAAAAATATTTTAAACCATGGAGTCTAACAAAGCTAGATATTCCAAAAAAAGATTTTGGATGGGAAATACGATTTATTAGCAAAAAACCTATCTATAGAGTAAAAGGTTCCGTAATTTTGGCATCCACATATAATAAATGGATAGATAATGCACAATACGAACAAATAAACTCTAAGAATTACAAAGCTATCACAATACGACGTACCAATGTCAAAGCACTCCCAACATCAAGTGCTTACTATAGAGACCCGAAAAAAACAGGAGAAGGTTTCCCTTTTGATTACAACCAAAACTCTTCACTGCATACCAATATACCTCTTCTTGTATCACATTTTTCAAAAGATAAACGTTGGGCATTTGTACAAGCTTCGTACTCCTTTGGGTGGATAAAGGTGGAAGATTTAGCCTTAGTTAGTAGCAAGTTTATCAAAACTTTTAAAAATGACAACTATGCTATGACTATTAAAGATAATCTACGTCTTTTTGATGATAAAAAAGATATCTCACTTGTGAAGCTAGGTACACTATTTCCCATAGCAAAAGATGGAAAACATTACCTTATGGCTTCTCGTAACAAAAAAGGTCAGGCACAAATAAAAAAGGTGATAGCTACAAATCCTAGCATCATTGCAAAAAAACCTTTAGCTTTTACAGCTAAAAATGTTGCTATGTTAGCAAGTGAGTTTTATGGTGAACCCTATGGCTGGGGTGGAAGTTATGAGTGCCGAGACTGTTCTGCAACCACTAGAGATTTTTTAGGACCTTTTGGTATCTTTTTGCGTCGTAATTCTTCTAAACAGGCTCAGGATGGAAGCACTATAAACATTAAAGGTCTCAGCAAAGCCAAAAAGAAAAAGAAAATCATCAAAGAAGCTGAACCTTTTCGCTCCCTTTTATATGTGCCAGGACATATTGTACTCTACCTAGGAGAGTACAAAGGTGAACCTATCATCATGCATACCTATTGGGGCATTCGTAAAAATGACAGGACAAAACATATCACGGGTCGCACCATCATCACTACTACTGAACCAGGGAAAGAACGTAAAGATATACGAGAAAAGAGTAAACTCATACATACACTCAAAACTATCGTAAATTTTTAGGCTTTGTAGGTAAAATACATTTATGAAAAATAATATGAAAAAAGAAAGAATTAAAATATTTACTACTAGCATTGCAGCGGGTACACATAAGGGTAAAAAGATAGAAATACCCGACATCTTTAGCACACGTAGTTCAAAAGGTATTTTGAAAGAGTCTCTGTTTAATACCCTACAGTTTGACATCATCGATAAAAACTTTGTAGAGGTTTTTTCAGGTTCAGGCTCCATAGGATTAGAAGCACTAAGCCGTGGAGCAGGACAAGCTTACTTCATGGAGTATAATCACATTGCTTTTGGCTCTTTAGAGACAAATATTAAGCGTATAGAACCCTCCAAGTCTCATCTTTTTTATGGTGATAGTTTTGAAAAGTTTGAGACAGTATATAGTATAGTTAAAAAAAGTGCTGCAAAAACATACTTCTATTTTGACCCACCATTTTCCACACGAGATGGTATGGATGACATTTATGATAAAACCATCACCCTCATAGAAACCATAGAACCTGAAGTTTGTGAAATGGTCATTGTCGAACATATGACAAATTTAGACATGCCAAAAACCATAGGTAAAATGAAATTTAAAAAACGTAAAAAGTTTGGTCGCAGCACAATGACCTACTATGCGCCAAGTGACGCATAGAATAAAAGGGTCATCTAAAGTACTAATTTAGAGGACTAGAACAGCCTATTTCTTTATTTTTAGCGGCATTAACATACATTTCTATGCCTTCTTGCTTTGTACCGCTACGCATAATTTTATTAATCCTATTAGCAATACTAGGATCCTCCCAAGTGATATCTCCATCTTTACAATTGCCCACACCCATAACCTTATAAAACTGTATAGCCTGTGGCGTTACGGGAGCTTTTGTATAAATGGCAGAAACTGGTATCTTGTATTGCTTGGCATTTTCCAGCTTAACTATATGTGTTTTTTCAGGCGAAATAGATGACTTACTTCCCGTACATCCTAGCATCACAAATGACATACTTGCACCCATTATATACTGTATCTTTCTCATATGTATTTCTCCTCATGTATTTAGTATTATTATATCACTTCTACCTTACTCACAACATCCAAACCAAATCCTGCAAGACCTACAAACTCAGTATCTACATTCGTAGTAAGAAGATTAATATTTCTAATTCCAAGGTCTTTCAGTATCTGAGCACCCACACCAAACTCTTTAGCTTGCTCATGCGAGATAACTTTTGTGTCCAAAAATATGAGTATTCCACCATTGTTTTTTAGGTAGTCTATAGAGTTACCAAGGGCATTAAAACGTTTATCATCAAGTACTAAGCCGATGTCTGTTCCAATATTATGAAATTTTACATTGGCAGTTTCATGCGATTTATAGAACTGTATCACTGTGTGTGTCCTCTCTAAGTGGTCGATATAAGTAATTTTCTCTACTTTTATACCCCTTAGTTCAGTCTCTTCTTCTTTAACACGGCTAATAAGCTTCTCATTTGCAAGTCTATATTCAACAATATCTGAAATATAAACTATACACAAGTCATGTTCTTTAGAAAATACTTCTAAGTCATCCATGCGTGCCATTGTACCATCGTCTTTGATGATTTCACAAATAACCGCCGCAGGAGCAAGACCTGCAAGTTTACACAAATCTACAGACCCCTCAGTATGTCCAGTACGCACAAGTACTCCACCATCTTTAGCGATAAGTGGGAAAATATGTCCAGGACGTACAAAGTCAGATGCCACTGTTTGTGGAGATGCCAGTTTGCTTATGCAGTCATCTCTTTCTGCTGAAGATATACCTGTCTCTGCATTTGTAGAGTCAATTGAGACAGTAAATGCAGTCTCATGGTTAGACACGTTATTTACAACCATAGGGAGCAAGTCTAACTTAGTAGCAATCTCTTTTGTCACAGGTGTACAAATGAGTCCTCTTGCTTCCTTTGCCATGAAGTTTACCATATCTGGTGTAGAAAATGTTGCGGCATAAACAAGATCTCCTTCATTTTCTCTATCTTCATCATCCATCATGATGACCATACGACCTCTTTTAGTCTCGTCTATGGCCTTTTCTACTCTTTTTATTGCTTCTATTGACATCTAATCTCCATAAGTGTTTATTGCTTTTATATATTGTTATTTAAAGTATTATACCTATTCGTACTTCAGTTTGGAAACTTTTTTTATCTTTTTCAAAAAAGCTCTTGACAAGTGCGTTATTTGGTGCTATAATGCCGTCCACATAAGCAATATGTCTTATGAATGTTGGGGTATCGCCAAGCGGTAAGGCACTAGTTTTTGGTACTGGTATTCGGGGGTTCGAATCCCTCTACCCCATCCATAAAAAGTTGTTTTTTAAAACTAAGGTTTACTTTAAGTTTAAGAAGATAAACTTCCACTCCAAATAAGTTTAAACACTTATTAAAATCCTATCGCGGGATAGAGCAGTTTGGTAGCTCGTCGGGCTCATAACCCGAAGGTCGTAGGTTCAAATCCTACTCCCGCAACCAATTTATCCTACTATTTTACACCATTAATCATCTTCTATTATGCTCGTTTTTTAACGTACCTAAAAACTCTAAAATACGTTCTTGAAACAATGCATCTTCCTCATTGTCTACACATTCATGGAGTTCCCTAAGCAGTGTCATATCAATTTTCTCAACAAAACGTGGTACTTCTCTTGTTTCACGTTCTACTAATTGTATTAAATGTTCAAAGTCAAGTCCATTATTTGTAAGTATTTTTTCATGATATTCATTTACCGTATCTATGAGAAGTTCAGCACGTTCCATATTGTCTCCGTAGATACTATGGGCTATTTCTTTAAGTTTTTGCTTTTCACACTCACATATCTGACCATTTGCAGAGACCATGAGTGTTAAAATTTTAGCTCTATATTCTACAGAACTATGGTGATATACTAAAAATTCTCTAAACATTTTTCTCACAGCACGCTTAAAATTTTTCAACACTATACAATCCTTACTTGATTATTAACACTCTTTTAACAAAAGTATACTATAGTTTTACAAATTAACAAATGGATAGTATTTATGGGGAATATAGACTTAATTATCATCTTAACCACAGCATTTTTAGGTTCTGTTGGACACTGCATTGGGATGTGTGGTGGGATTGTGGTTGCTTATACTTCTAGTAAGATAGACTCTAGAAGTGCCTACATACAACAAACTGCCTCTCATTTAGCCTACAACTTTGGACGTGTAGCCACCTATGCCATGCTTGGTGCTATTTTTGGCTACATAGGTAGTGTACTTGCCTTTACTCCTACTACTAAAGGGATACTATTTGTTATTACAGGTATCCTTATGATACTAGCAGGACTCAGTCTCATAGGAAAGTTAAAATTTTTAAACTCTGCACAATGGTCCGTTTCTCAATATGGCTGGTACAAAAAGAGTTTTAAAAAACTTATTGGCTCTAAAACCTATGCAAGTTTTTTTCTTTTAGGTATGCTAAACGGTATTATACCCTGTGGTCTCGTCTACTCCTTTGCCATTTTTGCCGCCAGTACCGCGACACCTTGGGGAGGAGCGTTGGTTATGGCGACCTTTGGTTTAGCTACCATTCCTGCACTTTTTTTCTTAGCTTTCATAACAAAGTTCTTACAAAAAGGGAATCTTCGTGCAACCATGATGAAACTAGCCGCCTTACTTGTCATTGTCTATGGAGTCTTCACACTCACAAAAGGTTACAAATTTATCGCTCATCCAGAAGAAATGAAAGCCATGATGGACAAGATGCACGCTGAGGGCATAGATGAAAATGCAACACTCACAGGTAAGTTTAATGGCATGAAATGTGCGCCAGGAAAGTGTGGTTAATCCTTCATTTATTATTTTAAACTATCATTAAAATCAAAACAACAT
>CAYXTZ010000024.1:0-14202 GCA_964468535.1 uncultured Sulfurovum sp. | reverse complement strand
ATCTCTGGAGAAGGAGCCATAGAAGAAGTGGTGGCAGAGATGGAAACATTTGTAAAATCTAAGATATAAAGATTTTTATCTAAAAGTTGTTCCACCATCAACCACAAGTGTTTGACCCGTAATCCATGATGCTTCAGAGGTACAAAGGAAGTAGATTGAACCTGCTAAGTCATCTGGACGTCCCATTCTGCTGAGTGCAGAACGCTTAACCGTCTCTGCTTTGACCTCTTCGTAGTTAGTAAAAGCCTTAAGTGCATCGGTTTCTATAGGTCCACCTGATACGGCATTGACTCGAATGCCCATTTCTCCAAGTTCGACAGCAGCGTAGCGGCTCATGGCTTCAACGGCGGCTTTATTTGTAGCATGCCCCGCATAGTTACCAATATAGATAAGGTTACCAGTGGAACTTAGTGTAACTATAGCCCCACCACCTACTTTTTCCATACGTACTGCAGCTTCCTGAGAACCACGGACAAAAGCACCTACTGTCGCAGTAAAGATGTTTTGTAAACCTTTTTTAGGACGAAGTTTCATAAATTTTCCATAGCCACCTACAACTGGGCGACCATAAATCATCGCGTTAGATACAAAGAAGTCTACTCTGTCAAAATCTTCATCAATGGCTAAAAAAAGTGTTTTAAATTCATCAAGTTCTAAGATATTGAGTGGATATGCTTTTGCTTTTACGCCATATTTACTTGTTAAATCTGCTGCAATTTCATTTGCAACTTCTTCATTTGAATTATATGTAAAAGCAATATTAACGCCATTTTTTGCAAATTTTTCTGCTACAGCTTTACCAATACCTTTGGTAGCCCCTGTGATGACAAGTGTTTTGCCTTTCATATCTGACATCTTACGCTCCTACAATTTTGTATTTTTTCATAACTTCTTCTATCTTTTTCATGTTTTCCAAACTTGGAGCTACTAGTGGCAAGCGATACTCTAGCGTATCGATAAGCCCTGCGATATACATCGCAGCTTTGATAGGTATAGGATTGCTCTCACAAAAAAGTACTTTATTTAAATCATACAGCTCATCATTGATAGCTTTTGATTTTTTAAAATCTCCTGCAAGTGCTGCATGAGTGAGTGCTGCTTTCATGTCTGGTACAAGGTTGGCTGTAACTGAAGTGATACCTTTACCACCGTTTGCAAGCATTGGATAATCAATGGCATCATCACCAGAGAAGACATAGAGGTCAGGTCTTTTTGCTAAAAGTTCAACAGTTCTTTCTATGGACCCTGTAGCTTCTTTGATGCCCATGATATTTTCAACATCATCAAAAAGTCTACATACGGTCTCAGCTGAGATATCTACACCCGTTCTACCTGGTACATTGTAAAGCATAAAAGGCACTTTAATAGCAGATGCTATGGCTTTGTAGTGCTGGTAGAGTCCTTCTTGGCTTGGTTTGTTATAGTAAGGACTCACTGAAAAAATAGCGTCCACTCCACACTCTTCTGCATGTTTTGCTATGTCTATGGCTTCATGTGTTGCATTGCTTCCAGCTCCTGCAAGCACTTTTGTATGAGTGCCCTTACAGACTTCTACAGCTATTTCTATGCATCTTTTATGCTCATCATGGCTAAGAGTTGCAGACTCACCTGTTGTGCCTACTGGGCATACAGCATCTATGTCATTGTTGATTTGTCTTTGGATGAGTGCTGCAAAACTTGCTTCATCTAGCTTTCCATTTTTAAATGGCGTTATAAGTGCCGTTGTTGCACCTGTAATATAGTTACTCATAGTTAATTTCCTAATTTTTTTTCAGTATAACAGTAGTTGAAAAGTTATGGTCAAAATACTTTTTTGCTGTGTCTTGAATATCTCCCAGCGTAATTTTATCTAATTTCTCTTCATATTCAAGTAGAGGTTGGATATTTCCTTTGACATAGTAGTCACCATAGAGACCAGCTACTGAAGAAGAACTCTCTAAAGAGTAGACAAATTCTGCTTTTGTGTTGATTTTGACTTTATCAAGTTCGGCTTGTGTTACTTCGCCACTTTTTAGTTTATCGAGTTGTAAAAGTATCTCTTTTTCAAGTTCATTTACATCAGCTCCAGGTGCAGTCATCGCCATAATGAGGAAAATACTAGGGTCTGCGAGTTCCATGTTATACCCATAAACTTGGTTTGCAAGTTGTTTTTCATTGACAATGGTTTTTTCAAACCAAGAACTTTTACCTGAACTTAAAATGTGACTAATCGCAGAAAGAGCTACTTGGTCTTCATGCTCATAATCAGGGATAGAATAAGCGATGGCTAAGGTGTCTACTGTGTTACTCTCTTTGTGTAGTATGGCACGTTTTGCTCCATCTGTTTTAGGCTCAACAGCAGTGACCTTTGGAATTTCATGTTCATTTTTTATGTTTCCAAATTGCTTTTTCGCTTCTTTAAAAACATCTTCGGGGCGAATGTCACCAGCGACAACCAATATGGCATTGTTCGGTTGGTAGTATGTTTTGTAAAATTCTCTAATATCTTCAATTTTCCATGAGAGTATGTCTTCCATGAACCCAATAGGTAGCCAGTGATAAGGATGATAAGTAAAGTGTGTATTAAAGAGTCTAAAATAAAGGTAACCCATAGGGTTATTGTCTGTTCTTAGTCTTCTTTCTTCAGCAACTACATCACGTTCTTTTTGAAATTCCTCATCAGTTAGTTTAAGGTTTTTCATAAGTTCAGCAAACAAATCAAGTGTCATAGCTAAGTTCTTACTGGCAGTTTTTATGTAGTAGTGTGTTTTATCAAACCCCGTGGCTGCATTGTTTACACCACCATGGCTTTTAACGATGGTATCAAACTCACCCTCTGAAAGTCTATTTGTAGATTTAAAAGCGAGGTGTTCTAGCATATGAGCCATACCACTCTTACCCATGACTTCATTTCGACTTCCTACTTTATAGTAAATATCTGTGGTAATGACTCCTGAGTCATTGTCCATGGGAATGACTACGATTTTGAGTCCATTGTCTAAGGTTTTTGTATAATGTTTTGGTAGTGAATTTGCCATAAGTGTTCCTGTGATTAAAAATACTGAAAGCAGTATTTTTTTAGTAAATAGTGAAGGTGTTGTCATTTCCAATCTGCTCCAATCGCTTCTGATATGTGACTATACCCATCTTTCTTTAATAAACGAATAAGTCCTTCATTTATCTCTTTTATAAGTATAGGTCCTTTGTAGACTAGCATAGAGTACACTTGTACTAAAGATGCTCCTGCTTTGATGCGTCTGTATGCTTCTTCAGCTGAACCAATACCACCTACAGAGATGAGTAGGGTTTTCCCGTAGAGCTCTTTCCCTATAGATTTAAATAGCTGATATGATTTTTCTGTAAGTACTGCACCACTAAGACCCCCAAAATCTTTTTTGTGAGGACTGTCTGTAAGTGTATAATCTATAGTAGTGTTTGTAGCGATAATACCGTCCGCACCTGCTTCAACAGCTGTATTACATAAAAGTACGGCATCTTCTGTGGTCATATCGGGTGCAATTTTTAGTAGTATTGGTTTTGTTGTTATCTCTTTTCCCATGGCAAATATGGCTTTTATGAAAGTCTCATTTTGTAGGTCCCTAAGACCTGGGGTATTTGGAGAGGAAATATTGATAACCACATAGTCACCATAGTCCTTAAAAGCTTTAAAGAGAAGTTCATAGTCATTTAGGGCTTCATTTTCAGGTGTAAGCTTATTTTTACCAATATTAATGCCTATTGGATAGTCAAAGAATGAAATCTTCTTTAGTCGTTTGAGCATATAGTATGCACCCTTGTTGTTAAAACCCATAGCATTTTGAATACTCTCTACATCTATAATCCTAAAGAGTCTTGGCTTCGGATTTCCCTCTTGTGGCTGTGGTGTTACTGTACCTATCTCTGTAAAGCCCATGCCTAAGGTTGGCATGGCTTTAATGTATTGAGCATTTTTGTCAAACCCTGCACCTAAACCTACAGGATTTAAAAATGTACGTCCAATTAGCGTTTGTGTAAGAGAAGAATCTTTGACAAAATAGTATTTAGTTAGTGCAGTATTAAGAGGTGGGCATAGAGCTGAAAAACGAAGTCCTAAACCTGCTAAAGTATGTGCTTTTTCTGGGTCAAGTTTAAAAAGTAATTTTTTGAGAGTTTGGTAAGAAAAGATATTTTTAATAGAAAAAGACACTATAATCTCCAACAATTGTAAACTGAGAACGACTAGTCGTAAGAGTCAACTGCTAGAGTTGACATGCTATCAGCGTAACCTAAACAGCTTTGCTTCAAAGGCGTTCTTGTAGTGAAATTATAGCGTAGTATCAATAAAAGTAGTGCAAGCTAAAGGTTGCTCCACGCATGCTGTCAAGTGGTTCAAGTCTATCCATGAAGTAGTAGTGATAAGAGATATCTAAGTCGATGTCCTCAGTGACATAAATTAAAAAACCAAAATCTAATCCGTAGTAGCCATCAGAAGTTGATACAGAAGTGTTTCTGTCATTTGCTTCATCATCAGCGATACGATTTTCATTGTACTGAGTAATGAGTTCTTTATCGTAGTTTATATAGCCCAGCGTTGCACCTACATAGGGTCTTACTTTTGCTGTGCCAAACATTTCATCCATTAATATATAATCAACTTCTACATCAATGCTTTGAAAATTACTGTTGCCTTCTGCTGAAAAAGTGGTACGAAAATCTCTTGTTTGCATACCATACTTGATACCAAATGTCGTCTCACTAGCGGAGTCAGGGTTGTTAAGTCTGTTTGGTGGATCTGTAACGATGGGTTTAAGGTCTACAGTTTTTGTAGAAAACATTACCCCAATAAAAGGAAAGCTCTCTTGCTCTGCTGAAAGTGTGTTAAATAAAAAAAGAAAAAGAACAAAGATTTTAGTCATGGTGTACCCTTAAAGTGTAAGATATATTTATCGATATAATATCTTACTTTTTGTTAAATATGAATTATAAAATTTTTGATAATTTTCTATACATAGAACACTCCTTAAGTAACTCATGATGTTTACCTCTACAGATAATCTCACCATTTTCAAAAACCAAAATAGTATCAGAATTTTCAATGGTACTTAGCCTGTGTGCAACTGTAAAAGTAATCATGTCTTTTTTTAATGCTTCTAGAGCATTTTGAATGAGTGCTTCACTTTTGTTGTCTAGAGCAGAGGTAGCTTCATCTAGTATGAGTATATCGGGGTTTTTATAGAGGGCTCGGGCTAAAGTGATACGTTGTCTTTGTCCACCTGAGAGGTTGTTTCCATTTTCTGAAAGTTGAGTGTGTATACCATCTTCAAGCTTATCTATAAACTCTAAGGCATATGCCTTTCTTAACGCTTCTATGACTTGTGTCTCATTATATGTCTCACCATAGGCAACATTTTGTGCAATGGAGTCATTGAAAATATAAATACGCTGTGTAACATAAGCTATTTTTTGATGTAAGGATGTGAGTGAGAGGTTTTGATAATTCTCTTTGTTGATAAAAATATATCCTGCACTAGGGTCATAAAAACGTACCAAAAGGTTTACAAAAGAGCTTTTCCCAGCCCCAGAGTCACCTACAAGTGCAATGGAGTCACCACGTTTTACTGTGAGATTAATGTCTCTTAATGCAGGTGTATCTCCATAATCTAAAGAAACATTTTCTAAAGTAAGTTCATCTATGCGAGAAGAAAGCTCTTTTGAGCCAGAGACTATGGCAGGCTGTGTATCTAAGAGTTCAAACATGCGTGTGTTGGCTACGATGGCATCTTGTGCTTGATTATAGAGTTTAGAGATGCGCTTAATGGGAGTATAGAGCATAAAAAGTGCTACTGCAAAAGCGACAAACTGACCAGAACTCATACGTCCTTCCAAGATTTCAGTAGAACCTATGTAGATAACAAGACCTATAGCAATAGAACCCAACACTTCCATAACAGGTGTGGTAAGTGCATTTATTTTGACTTGTTTGAGCAAATATTTAAATACAGATTGGTTTTCTTTTGCAAACTTTTTGCTTTCTAGTTCTTGTGATGAGTTAGATTTAATCACTTCTATGTTGGAAAATATCTCGCCAAGCCTTGCAGTCATAGTGGAAGTACTTTCTTGTGAGAGCTTGGAGTATTTTTTCATCTTTTTGGCTAAGAGGCTTAAGGGGTAGAGAGCCAAAGGCATAATAACTAAAAAATAAAAAGCAAGTTTTGGACTTTGATAGATGACATAAGCGGTCAGTGCTACAATGGTTAAAGCTTCTCGTATGAGGTAGGGTATCATCGTAGTAACTACTGTTTGTATACGTGCAATGTCATTTGTGATACGAGAGAGTATTTCCCCTGTGTGTATGGTTTGAAAAAATTTCATATCCTGGTAGGTGAGATGCTTGACAAGATTATTACGCAGTTTTTTCACTACATCTAGCCCTATGAAAGACATATAGTAAGTTTGTATGTACTCGCCTAAACCTTTGAGCGTAAAGACAAGTATGAGTAGTAAAGGGACGGTGACAAGTGACTCTGCATTTTTAGCCATGAAGACATCATCTAAAAGAGGTTGTATGATATGTGCTGTTCCCACTGTACCAACGGCAACAGCTATCATACCTAAAAGGGCAAAGATAAATTCTTTCTTGTATCCAATGAGGTAGGGCAGGTACTGCTTAAAGAGTTCTTTCACCTTTTATACTTTTTCCCAAAGCGTAGCATCTGCCGTGTCCATAATGGAAATGCCTAAGTCACCAAGTTCATCCCGCAGGGCATCTGAACGTGCAAAATCTTTTTCTTTTTTAGCTTCACTACGCTGCGATATTAAAGATGATATTTTTTCTTTGAGTGCTTCATCTACCCCTATTTGAAAGTATGAAAAGGGTTCTTTCCCACCAAAGCCTAAAAGTACATCTATAAACTCAATGTTGGCGAGGGTTTCTTTTTTAAGTCCTTTATCCTTAGGGCTGGCATCAAGTGCATCGTTGGTGCTGGCAATGAGTTCATCGATGTGTGCCAATGCTATGGAGATGTTTAGGTCATCTCCCATAGTATCTAGCAGGGCTTGTTTAAAGTTTTTGTTTACAGTAGAACTTTTACCTGTACTTACTCGTTTTTTAAGCCTATAGAGTTTGTCAAGTCTTTTTTTGTTGAGCTGTAATTCTTCTTCAGAAAAGTTAAAATCATTTCTGTAGTGTACAGAGTTTAGGTAGTAACGTAAAACTTCCGCATCATAAATCTTGAGTGCATCTTTAAGAAAAAAACTGTTAGCAAGTGACTTGGACATCTTTTCTCCATTTATTTGTACAAAACCATTATGCATCCAGTACTTAGATAGTTCATGCCCTGTGGCACATCGGCTTTGTGCTGCTTCATTTTCATGGTGAGGAAAGAGTAAGTCTGCTCCTCCTCCATGTATGTCTATGCTGTAGTTCTCATCACCCGTAAAATGTTTTTCTATCATGGCAGAACACTCTATGTGCCAGCCTGGACGACCTCGTGAAAAGGCAGTGTCAAAACAGATGTCATCTTCGCCTTTACAGGTTTTCCAAAGAGCAAAGTCTTTTGGGTTGCGTTTTTGTGAAGTGTGTTCCACACGGCTTTGGCTGACATCATCTTCTGTTACGCGGTGAGAGATGTTACCATACGCAGTATCTTTACTGGTGTCAAAGTAGACATCACCAGTAGAGATGACGTAAGCAATGTCTTTGTCTATGAGGTTCTGTATCATAGATTCTATGGCTACTAGTGACTGGGTAGCTTTTGGTTCTATGTCTGCTCTTTGTATGCCAAGTGCTGTCATCTCTTCTGTGTAACGTTCTATGTAAAAAGAGGTTATTTCTTCCATACTTTTACCTGTGGCTTCTACTTTTTTGATGATTTTATCATCTATGTCTGTAAAGTTTTTAGCCAGTGTGACTTCATATCCATGGGCTTTAAGGGTACGGACAAGTAGGTCAAATGCCAAAGCACTTCTGGCATGTCCTAAATGTGCATCATCATAGACAGTAGGTCCACAAACATAGATACTTGCTTTGTTTGGGCGTATGGGTTCAAAAGGAAGTTTGGTTTTTTTTACGCTGTCATAGATGTACATTGTTATTTTACCTTAGTATATAGTGATGTGATTATATCAAATTTATCTAATAAGCGTTATCAGCCATATGTTGATAAAATAGATAATAAGTGAAAACACTAGCATAGACAGAATGAAATAAAGAGTAACCTTGGACTTGACAATGCTTATAAAACGTTCAGTGCCTACTTCTTTTACGGTGAGTATAAATAATACCCATCCGCCTATGCTTCCTGCAAGTGCAATGCCAGATGCTCCCATGGGGTGCATGAGTACGAGTGAGGCTATGATGTTAGTTACAACTGAGATAGTTGCTATTTTGGCAGCTTTTCCTTGCCTGTAACTAGCATAAAGGAAAAGTGAAAAAAGTTTAGCCAGACCTAAAGGAAGAAGCCCTAGCATAAACATACTGAGTACAAGAGCCGTAGCTTGTGTTTGTTCTGGAGTAAATGCACCCCTTTCAAAGAGTAACCATATGATAGGTTCGGAGAGTATTAGACCTCCTATAGTTGCCATACTTAAAGAAAATGCCAAGAGCCAAAAACCTTTTTCAAGATTTTCATACGCCTCTTTTCCCTGTTTGTTTTTAAGAGCTTTAGAGATACTGGGGAAAAGTGCTATCGCTGTGGCTATGGCAAAAAGAGCAAGTGGAAGCTGGAAGATACGCTGGGCATATGCCAGGTAAGAGACTGAACCTGTGACGAGAAAAGAGGCTAGTACTGTTCCTATAAAAGAGTTTATCTGTAAACTAGACCCACCCCATACAGCAGGGAGAAAAAGTGAGGTAAACTTCTTTTTTTCTGCCCTAACATCTTTTGTTTTTCTGTATTTCCACCCTCCAACTATAATCCTAGAGAGCTTTAGTTTATGCATAGCAAAGAGGTGTACCAGCACCTGCAACACCCCTCCCACAAGTACAGAGATACTTAAGGCATAGGCAATGGTTTTTGGGTCACTTTTCATATAGAGCAATAGAGCAACTATCATAGAAAGATTTAAAAGGACTGTGGACATGGCAGTTGTTATAAAATGTTCTTTGTATTGCAAAAGTGTAGCGATGAAAGTGACGATGAAGATGAGGTAAAGATACCAAAAATTGATGGCAGTTAAGGGTGCAGTGTCTGCGATGCGTTCTGCATCCCAACCATAGGCTAAAAGTTTAGTGATGTACTCTGGAGCAAAAGTAACCACAAGAGAACCAAAGATGATGTAGAGTGAAAATCTTAGAAAGATAGCTGTAGAAAACACTCCTTTGTTAGAAGAGGCTACAAAAGAGGGCATAAAAGCTTGGGTAAAAGCACCCTCAGCAAAGATGTTTCTAAAAAGGTTAGGAAGTCTATTGGCTACAAAAAATATATCACTCCAGTAACTAGCACCCAAAGCAGATGCCATCACAACATCACGTAAAAATCCAAAGATACGCGAGAGCAATATACCGAAGCTATTGGTAAAGATAGATTTTAATCGCATGGGTCTCTTTTTTTTGAAGTATGTTATTTTAGCGTAAATTTTGTTTGAGGTAAAAATATGTCAATTTGAAATATTTTTACCTTTATCTCTAAAAGCATGATATACTTTTCAAAATATACCAATGGAGCGAGATATGATAGTAGGCATAGAAGGAACAATAGAGAGGAAAGAGCCGACATTTATGCATCTCAATGTGCATGGGATTATCCATGAAGTGCAAGTATCCATCAATACATCTAGTAACATACAAGATAAAAAAATAAAACTATTTATCACGCAAGTCATACGTGAAGACAGTGACAATCTTTATGGATTTATGGAGTTAGATGAAAAGAGAATGTTTGACACAGTGTTGAAGATAAACGGTGTAGGCCCTAAAGTAGGGTTGGCTATCTGTTCTACTTTTACACCTAGTACCTTTGCTAAAGTAGTAGCTTCTAAAGATGTGTCTATGCTCAAACGCGTCCCTGGCATAGGACCAAAGGCTGCGAGTCGCATACTTGTGGAACTGGCAGACTTTATAGTCGATGCCAATGCAGAGAGTAAAGACGCAGGGGCATTGGGTGAAGCAGTGATGGCACTAGAGAGCTTAGGCTTTAAATCTGAAGTCATACGCAAGGCACTTCAAGGGGCAAGTGGAGATACAAGTACATTGGTAAAAGAAGGACTAAAAAAGTTACAAAGACTGTGATTTATTTGTAACACGTTTGGCTGAGACATATGTTTTGGCGTAAGAGCCATGAGTGAGTGGAGAAATGATGATGCCTTTTTTCTTGGACGCAGCATGTATGAAGTTACCATCACCGATGTAGATGCCTACATGAGTAACAGGTATGCCTCTTTTTTTGTCAGTAAGAAAAAAGAGTAAGTCTCCTTTTTGTAAATCTTCTTTTGCTACATCTACACCTTTTTTAGACTGTGACCATGCAGTTCTGGGTAGGTTAACATTGTGTTTTTTGTAGAGGTATTGTACATAGCCTGAGCAGTCAAAACCTTTAGGTGTTGTACCACCCCAAACATATTTCCCACCTTTAAAGTACTTAGCATCTTCTAAGAGTTTTTGTTTGTCAAGGGCAGATACATGGTAGGTTTTACCTTCTTTTTTGGCGTCAGTTTTTGCCTTGGCTATGCGTTCTTCTCTGAGCCTTGCAGCAGCAGCTTTACGGGCTAGGTATTCTGCACGGTGAAGTTCATCATAGATGGCTTGTAGAGAGTACTCTGTGGCTTTTTGATTGAGGTAGGCATTTTCTTTGTGTTTTATGGTTTTTGATTCTAGTATATTGCCATGTCTATCAGTGATAGTAAAAATACTAGCCATAGAGTACGAAGTATAGAAAAACAGTAAAAATACTTTAATCATGAAGTCTTCCTGGAGGTTTAATATTTTATCATATCAAATGTGTCATTAGAAGCAACTTGTAGTTTTATCTTGTGCAATATGCTAGTTTCTTAGGATATAATATCTTTATGAATTATCATACTATTATCATAGGAGGAGGAGCTAGTGGCTTAATGCTGGCTTCACTCTTGCCCAAAAGCACTGCTATTGTTTTGGAATCCAATGCCAAAATAGGAGCTAAGATACTCATATCTGGTGGAGGAAAGTGTAACATCACCAATGTTGATATGGGTACAGAGTATTATCTTGGGGATGCATCATTTATCGCCCCATCACTTAAGGCGTTTGATGAAAGAGCTTTGCTTGCATGGCTAGAAAGACAGAGACTGCACCCTGTGTTACGTAAAGAGACTCAGTATTTTTGTAAAGACAGTGCAAAAGAGTTGCTGGATATTTTTATAAAAGAGTCTAAAAAACAAAAAATTATACTTTCTGTGGATGTTGTATCTGTACATAAACGTGATGATATATTTTATGTGAAGACAAAGCAAAAAACCTATACTGCAAATGTTGTTGTCGTGGCATCAGGAGGATTGAGCTTTCCAAAACTAGGTGCAAGTGCCATAGGGTATGACATTGCAAAACATTTTGGACATCGTATTGTGAAAACTGCACCTGCTTTAGTCGGGTTTACTGTGCAAAAAGAGCAGTTCTTTTTTAAGGAACTCTCTGGGGTTTCTGCATATGTGCATATACGTGTAGGTAAAGAAGTTTGTAGGGGTTCGCTTCTTTTCGCACATAAAGGTCTAAGTGGCCCTGCTGTGCTTGATGCTTCATTGTATTGGGAAAAAGGAAAGATGGAGATAGACTTTTTACCTGACTTTTCATGGAAGTCTATAGAAAATAATAAAAAGCAAATATCTTCACTTTTGCCACTTCCTAAGCGTGTGACTAAGGCATTTTTACTGGCATTAGGAATAGAAGATAAACCTTATAACAAAGTAACAACTTTAGAACTTGAAAAATTACATACCTTAAGTCACTATGTATTTGCACCTGCGGGTACTTTTGGATACTCCAAAGCAGAAGTTACCAAAGGCGGAGTTGAGACTTCTGAAGTAGATAGTGCTACAATGATGAGTAAAAAAGAAGAAGGGCTTTACTTTATGGGAGAAGTACTAGATGTGACAGGCAGACTTGGGGGCTACAACTTTCAATGGGCCTTTTCATCTGCATTTTCTTGTGCTAAAGATATTAAGGAAAAGATAAATGAAAAATAAATATAAAGTGTTCCTTGTAGTGTTAACTGCTTTTGTCTTAGGTGGATGTGTGGGTATACCAGACAAAGAGGGGTGGCATTATGGACAAAAGAGTGAATTTTTAGAGATACTTAAAACAGATAAATATGTTTCTATTTGTAACAGTAGAGGACTCTATGAAAAAATAAGGCAGAGTAACAATTCGGTGCTTATGAGTAAAATGCTTGTTGCGTATGCAGAAAATCTTGCCAATAGTTGTATCGACCTAGACTCTTTTAATGCTGTGCAAAAACGTAGAAACACGATATATTTTTCAACAAAGTACAACACATATCTACAAGAAGTTAATGTTAAAAATATAGCCATGCAACTCAAAGCTGGACAGACCATAGAGCAGATACTTCAACCATACATACCTGAATACTATCAGTTCACTGCTTTGCTCAATCAGTATAATGCACTTAAAAATATTCCTGCCCCTTCTACGGAGTTACTGCATAAAATACGTTTAAATATCGAGCGCGTTAAGCTTCTGAAGCCAGGATTGGGTGAAAATTATGCTTTAATAAATATTCCTGAGTTTAAAGTGCGTGTGATAGAAAATGATAAAACGTCCATATCTATGCGAACTGTAGTGGGTAAACGTAGTAAACAAACACCGATATTTTCAGCAGATTTACAGTCTATTGTTGTAAATCCTACATGGAATGTGCCAGACAGCATAGCTAGACATGAAATTATCCCTAAAACACTGAAAGACCCAGAATATTTAAAGAAAAATCGTTTGGTGATGCGTAAAGATTATAATTTGGACTCTCCTGCACTTAGTTTTGATGCAGAGACTGCCGCTGCTTATGTAGGAGGCAAAGGTGTAGTGCCATTTAAATTTATAGAAGTGGCATCAGGACGCAATGCCTTGGGTCGTGTAAAGTTTTTGTTTCCAAATGAAGATGCAGTGTATATGCATGATACACCAGCAAAACATCTCTTTAAAAGAAAAGTACGTACTTACAGTCATGGTTGCGTAAGACTTGGAAGTCCTATAAAAATGCTAGATTTTTTAGCTGCAAACTATACTAATATAACGCCTGAAGAAATTGATAAAAAGTATAAAAGTAAGAAGACGCACTTTATTAGAGTTACTGAACATTTGCCTGTTCATACTGCATATTTGACAGCGTATGTCAAAGAAGATGCTAGCTTACATTTTTTTAGTGATATTTACAGTTATGATAAGTTACAAAAACTAAATTTTTAAGATATGATGATGACAAGGGCATGGCTTATTTTGGCAGATATTCTTGTTCATCTATTGCTGTTTTTTTCATTTATACTTTTTTACCTCTATTCATTTTCTGAGTCTCCAAAAGATAAGAGGCAAAAAGTTGACTTAAGTTTTCCCAAGCCAAGCATATTTATAGGTACACTGCCTTTAACGAGATTGGACTTAAATGCAACATTAAGCATGGATGATTTAAGACGCATGGGACAGCAGTATGGTGCAGAGGAGTATGCTGTGAAAAAAAATATATTTTTACAACAATCATTAAAACAACGACTGTCTGCACTTCCTGCAAAAATGGGTGACCCCATATTTATACGGATTTTTAAAGAAGAGGCATTGCTTGAAGTGTGGATAGATACAGGAAGTGAGTATGAACATCTAAAAGACTATATCATCTGTGCTAGTTCTGGTTACTTGGGTCCAAAACTAAAAGAGGGCGACAAGCAAGCACCTGAAGGTTTTTATAAGGTAAAAAAATATCAGTTAAACCCCAATAGTAAATACTATCTCTCTTTCAATTTAGGATATCCTAACAGATATGACCGTTCGCATAAAAGAACAGGATCTTTTCTTATGGTGCATGGTAGCTGTGTTTCCATAGGATGTTACGCTATGACGGATGAAAAAATAGAAGAGATTTATGCTTTGGTTAAAAAAGCATTAAATAGAGGGCAAAAATATGTACAAGTTCATGCTTATCCATTTCGTATGACAGATGCAAATATGGATTTGTATGAAGGAAATAACTGGTACGATTTTTGGGTAAATCTTAAAGAAGGTTATGATTATTTTGAGATAGAAAAACGACCTCCTAAAATAAAAGT